>JAYUPP010000349.1:0-25181 GCA_043760045.1 Betaproteobacteria bacterium | reverse complement strand
GGTGGGCGGCCAGGCGGTGGCGCAGGGCGCGGTGCGCCATCGGGCCGGGCTGGTGGTGGCGGCGGCGGCGGTCAGGGTGGCGGTGCAGGCTCCAGCGGTGGCGGTGGAGGAGGTGGCGGTGGCGGTGGCGGGGGCCGCACCGGTGGCCGCGCACCCGGCTCCAGTGGTGGTGGCCGGCCCGCCAGCGGCCGACCACCCGCTGCACGCGGTGGCCCGCCCAAGCGCTGAGTAAGAAACCTTCAGCGCGGGCATCGCGTCGGGCTCAAAACACCACGCTCAGCCCTGCGGTGAGTGCCCTTGCCGGCAGCGGCGCCAGTGGCCGTATGGTGTTTGTGGCGCTTGCGCTGTAGGCCAGCTTGTTGCCCGCGTTTTGCAGTTTGGCAAACAACACAGCGTCACGTTGCCCGACGGGCAGGTTGTAGCGCGCGGACAGGTTCACAAGCGTCCAGCCTGCCGTGGCGGTGTCGGGGCTGGGCACACGGCGTTGGTCGGCCGCATGTTGCGCTTCCAGCCGCGCCGCCCAGGCACCCTGGCTGATGTCCAGGCCCACGGTGGCACGCAGCGGCGCCAGCCTGGGCAGCGCTTCGCCGGTGTCCTGGTTGATGCCGCGCACCCAGTCGATAACGGCGTTCAGGTGGGTTCGGGTGGCGCCCTTCGACAAGCGCCAGCTGGCTTGTGCTTCCATGCCGTAAAGCCGGGCCCGCACGCCGCGGAAGTTGAAGATGGGTAAGCGGTTTCCCTCGTCGTCCACATGGTCAGTGCCGGTGGCTGCGAGCAGGATGTAGTTGGCGAAGCGGCTGTCAAAGGCGCTCACTTTGAGGTCGTGCTCACCGCTTTGCCAGGCCAGCCCGATGTCGATATTGCGACCGCGTTCCAGGCGCTGCGCTGCATCGCCTTGTTCGTAAACGGCCGTGGCGGCGTGCACGCCGTTGGCGTAAAGCTCATAGCTGGTGGGCGCCCGTCGGGTGGTGGCCAGATTGGCTGTCAGAACCCACTGTTTGTTGATCGCGATGAGCGCACCCACAGACGCACTGCGGGCGGCATAACTTCGCTCTTGGGCGGCACCGAACTGCGCTGTTTGCGCTGTTGAGGGGTTGCTGTCACCTTCAGACCGCACCCGCACGCGCTCAGCGCGCAGGCCGGCGCTCAGGTGCCCCAGGTCTTCCCGGGTCCACCGTTCCAGCACAAAAGCAGCGGCCTGGCGGGTGTGGGTGGACGGCACAAAAGCTTCTTCACCCAGCGCCGAAAAGCGGGCCGAATCCCATTGCAGGCCCACGGTGCCTTCCAGGCGCCCACCTGCAAGCGCGAAGGCCGGGTGGTTGGCCTGCAGCCGTGCATCCGGCCGCGCGACTTGAAGGTGGTGCCGATGCTGCCGTCACCTTCAACTTCCCCGTGCTGATAGCGGGTGCTGGCGGCTTGCGCGTGCAGGCTTTCGATGAAGCTGCCCCAGACACCACCCAGCGAGCGCGCAGCGCCTGCCAGCGACAGCTTGTCGCGCTGCATGCGGATGCTGATGTCTTCTTCGGCAACGATGCCGTAGTGGTTGCTGTAGTGGTCGATGCTGGCGCCCAGGTGGGCGTTTGCGCCCACCCACGAGCCACCCAGCGCACCACCCTCAGCGCGGCTGGCGGAATTGCGCAGGCGGCTGCGGCGCTCGGTGCTGCCGTCCGCCAGCGGCCGGTTGAAGGCGGGCACGCGCAGGTCATCGGTGCGCCGGCCGAAGGCGTCAGCATGGAAAACCAGGCCACCTGCGCCGCCTTCCACCAGCGCTGAAAGTGCGCGTTCATTGCTGGCGCCGCCCAGCCGGGTTTCCACAGCGCCTGACACCGCTTCGAGGCGTGCTTTGGGTATGCGGTTGTCGATGGCATTCACCACCCCGCCCACGGCACTGCCGCCGTACAACAAAGCGGCCGGGCCGCGCAGCACTTCGATGCGTTCAATCACCAGCGGGTCTATGGGCACAGCATGGTCAAAGCTGAGGCTGGACGCATCGATCGAGGCGCCGGCATTGCTGAGCACGCGGATGCGGTCGCCGTCCTGGCCGCGGATGATGGGCCGGCTGGCGTTCGGACCGAAGTGGCTGGCCGACACACCCGGCAGGCCGTCGAGTGTTTCGCCCAGCGTCGACGCCCGGCGCAAGACCAGGCCGTCGCCGGCCAGCACGGTGCTGGGTGTCGCCACGTCGCCGCGGCCCAGGGGATTGGCGGTGATGACGATTTGGGGCACAGCAGGGTTCGACGCAGTTTGCGACTGGGCAGGGGCAATGGCAGTGAAAGCGGCGGCCATGGCGGCGGCCAGCGGGTTGAGGTTCATGCAGCAGTCCTCGTCGGCCCAGAGCGGGCCGAACACAAAAAAGGGGGGGGGGCGCTGCACAGCAGCGCTGTGCAGCAGGTGCGCTTTGAGAAAAGCTCAGGCCCGGGGCGGGCCGCGCGCTTCGTAGGCCTGCAGCGCCCCAAGGGGCAAGGCCGCACGCAACGCCCAGGAAGGTGCTGTGGTGCACCACTTGCGGCCCGGCACCTGCGGTGCTGCGCAGCCGCTGGCTTGTGCCAGCAGCAAATGGTCGTACAACTGGCAGACCGGTGAGCCTGCGCTGTGCTCGCCGTTATCAACCTGCGCGCCCGGCACCTCATGTTCATCAAGCGGCTGGTGCGCGGCGGCATTGACCGGGGCGCCGGTGGCGGCTCTCTGCACCGCTGCCGCGCCGTGCACCGGCCCGTGATCGACCGCATGCAGCAGGGCGCCCCATTGCGCCAGCAACAAGGCCAGCAGCGCCACACCGATGATGTGGTGTGCGGCTTTTGACGCGCGCTGAAACTGCATCAACTTACGGTGTTAGTCAAGCGGCAGCAACTTCGCAACCGGCAGCTTCACGGCTGCAGCCGCTGCGCGGCTTCGTCGATGCTGTGCATCAGGTCGGCATAACTGTGGTGCACCAAAAACTGCGGAAATTTCTCGACAATGCCGGCCGGCGGGTGGATGAAAAAGCCGGCATCGGCAGCGCCCAGCATGCCAGTGTCGTTGTAGCTGTCACCCGCGGCAATAACCTTGAAGTTCAGTGCCTTCAGCGCGTTCACGGCATGAAACTTCTGGTTCGGCTGGCGCAGATGGTAGGCGGCAACAAAACCTTCGGCGTCCACTTCCAGCCTGTGGCACATCAGCGTCGGGCGGCCCAGTTGCTGCATCAGCGGGTCGGCAAATTCATAGAAGGTGTCGGACAGGATGATGACCTGGTAGCGGCTGCGCAAGTCGTCGAGAAACGACTTTGCACCGTCCATCGGCGTCATGGCGGCAATCACGGTCTGGATGTCAGCTAACTTCAGATTGTGCTGGCGCAGCAGGGCCAGGCGATAGTGCATCAGCTTGTCGTAGTCGGGTTCATCACGCGTGGTGCGGCTGAATTCCGGAATGCCGGTGCGCTGTGAAAAGGCGATCCAGATCTCGGGGATCAACACACCTTCGAGGTCTAGGCAAACCATCTGCATGCGTGCTCCTGTTGGGGGCACGATGCTAATTCAGGCCCTGCGGCCGACAGCGCTGCAGGGCAACAGAAACCAAAAAATGCGCTCCTGGCGCCCTTGCCAAGTTTCATGCTGCGGGGCAGCGCCCCGGATCATGGAACACTTCCACATCAGGTTCAAGGCCTGTGCATGTCGGGACTTGCGCCGCGACTGGGTGGTGGTGCGCTGACGAATCAGCGCAATTTTTACCGATTGCCAGTCCCAAACGTACACCTGCTGGTGCCGAATTTGGGCAGCGCCCAATTGGGACAGACCCAGGTGCTGATCTTCAGACGCTGGCGCCGAGCTGCACGCTGACTTTGCGCAACTGCCCGCTGCGCCAGACGCTGAGCGTGACGGTGTCGCCGGCCTGGCGCCGTTCCAGCTGCGCCAGCAATCCGTCCATGTCGGCCACCGCTTCGTCGTTGATGGCGGTGATCACGTCACCGGCAATCACTTCACCACGCGCGCCGCGCTTGAAGGGCTGCAGGCCGGCGCGCGCGGCCGGGCCGTCAGGCGCCACTTGCACCAGCACCACGCCCTTGGGCAGGTTCAGCGCGCGTTGCAGCTGGGCCGGGCCGGCGCTGATGGCCAGCGTGGGGCGCACAAAGCGGCCGTCGCGGATCAAGCGCGGCACGATGCGGTTCACCTCGTCCACGGGAATGGCAAAGCCGATGCCGGCGCTGGCGCCGCTGGGGCTGGCGATCTGCGTGTTGACGCCGATCAAGCGGCCGGCCGAATCGAGCAGCGGGCCGCCGGAATTGCCCGGGTTGATGGCGGCGTCGGTCTGGATCACGCCGCGTATGGTGCGGCTGTTGAACGATTCGATCTCGCGGTTCAGCGCGCTGATGATGCCGGTGGTCAGCGTCTGGTCCAGCCCGAAAGGGTTGCCGATGGCGTAAACACGCTGGCCCACCAGCAGGTCGCGGCTGCTGCCAATGGCCATCGGCGGCAGTTTCTCCTTGGGTGCTTCAATCTGCAGCACAGCCAGGTCGCGGTCGGGGAATGCGCCCACCAGCTTGGCGTCAAAAGTGCTTTGGTCGGCCAGCGTCACGCGCGCACCGTTGGCGCCCTGGATGACGTGGAAATTGGTCACCACATGGCCGGCGTTGTCCCACACAAAACCGGTGCCGGTGCCGCGTGGCACCTGCTGCACGTTCATCGAAAACATATCGCGCTGCGCGCCCAGGCTGGTGATGTGCACGACTGAAGGTGAACTGCGCTTGAAAAGCTCGATGTGGGCTTGTTCGTCGGCCGCCAGTGCGCCACGTGGTGTGACGGTGCGCGGGCTGGCCTCGGTGCGGCTTTGCACCCACGGTGTCATCCACACAGCCGCAGCGGCGAGCGCTGCAGCCAGCAGGCCGGCCCACGCGGTGCGGGCGATTGGTTTGTTCATGATCAGGCCACTGTATAGGCTGCCGCCCCGGTGGCAATCAAGGTGCCTTCTTCGTTGACCAGCCGCATCTGTGTGCTGGCAATGCGTCCGCCCAAGCGTGTGACTCCGGCGCTGACGGTGAACTGTTTGCCGATGCCCGGGCGCAGGTAGTCCACCCGCAGGTCGATGGTGCTCAGGCGGGCGAAGCGCTGCAGCACCTGCAGCGCGTTGTCTGGCGCGTGCCGCGCGGCGATGGCCACCACCACCGCCAGGCCGCCGATGTGGTCCAGCGTGGCCGAGATCACGCCGCCGTGCAGGCGGCCGTGGGCGTAATGGCCCACCAGCGCCGGGCGCATGTCGAAGGTGGCGCGTATGTCGGCTTCCTGCACCGAAACGATCTTCAGGCCCAGTGTCTGGTTGAAGGTGATGCGGGTCTCGAACAGGTCAATCAGCGCCGCATCCACCAGCCGCTGTTCAGCGGCACTGCGGGGCACAGCGGCGGGCGCCGTCATGCCGGGGCGGCAGCACCGTGCACCGCAGGGCCGGCATGCAGGGCGAGGCGCTGCCGCGCTTCAGCCGGGCTGGCAATGTCGCGCCCGGCGTTGCGCGCGCAGGCGGCCAGTGCCTGCACCAGCACGCCGTTGCCGCCGGCCCGCGCACCGCCGGGCAGGTAGAAGGTGTCTTCAAGCCCGGTGCGCAGGTTGCCACCCAGGTCGGCGGTTTTCTGGTGCACAGGCCAAATCTCGCTGCGGCCGATCAACGTCGTCTGCCATACCGCACCCGCAGGTGCATAACGCGGCAACAGTGCCAACAGGTCGGCATCACAAGGCATGCCACTGGCCACGCCCATCACGAAGTTGACTTCGGGCAGGCCGCTGAACATGCCGGCCTTCAGGTACATGGCCACACTGCGCACGATACCGACGTCGAAACATTCAAATTCGGGGTGTGTGCCGGTGGTGGCCATGACGTCAAGATACTGCTTGATCTTGGCCACCGGGTTGTCAAAGACCATGGGTGGCCAGGCCCATTCGCCGGTGTCCTTGATTTTCAGATAGTTCAGCGTGCCGGCGTTGCAGGCCGCGATTTCAGGCCGCACCCGTTCGATGCAGGCCAGCGGGCCGCTGATGTCTTTGCCCACCGTGCCGGTGGTCAGGTTGATGATGACGCCGGGGCAGGCGGCGCGGATGGCGTTGCAGATGCTGGCGGCCACATCCGGATCCCAACTCGGCATGTGGCCCTGGCCCGGCGCTTGTGAGCGCAAATGCACATGCATGATGCTGGCGCCGGCGTTAAAAGCGTCGCGCGCCTCGGCGGCCATCTGCGCGGGCGTTACCGGCACCGGGTGCTGCTGGGGATGGGTCAGCACGCCGGTGAGCGCGCAGGTGAGGATGGCTTTGTCGGTGCTCATGATGGGGTGTTCGGAAGGCTTTGCGTGTTTGGGGCGTCGTTGACGGTGAGGTCCAGTTCAACCAGCACGGCACCGGCAGCCACCGGTTCTCTGGCCTGGGCGTTGACGGCTTTGACGGTGCCTGCCGCCGTGGCATGCAGCCACATTTCCATTTTCATGGCTTCCACGCTGATCAGCGCCTGGCCGGCGGCGACGGTGTCGCCTGGCTGCACCAGCACTTGCGCCACCACGCCGGCCACTGGCGCCCGGGCGCGGCTGGCGTCGGCGGCGCTGTCGGCCTGTGGCGTAGGCGAGGGCTCGCTGAAGGTGAACACGGCGCCATTCAGGGCCAGGTGCAGGCTTTGACCATCGGCCACCGCTGTGACGCACTTTTGCACACCGCCGACCTGCAACCGTGCCTGCGGGCCCTGCCAGTGCAGCACCTGCACGCCGGGCACCGGTGCACGCAGCGTGCGCTTGTGGTCATGGCACTGCAGCTTGATGTCGAAGCTGGCCACGCTGTCTGGGCGCAGACCGGTCTGCGCGTGTTGGGTCAGCAAAGCGGCGGCGATCACCCAGGCTTCTTCGGTTGGCTCGGGCCGGCACAACAAAGCCTGCCGCGTGGCGGCGGGTTCTGCTGCCCATTCGTCCAGCCGCGTGGTGGTCAGCTCGCTGGCGGTGAACTGCGGGTGGTTGATCAGGTCGCGCAAGAAGCGGCCGTTGTTGCGCAGGCCCAGCAACGGCAGGTCTTCCAAAGCCCGCGTCAGGCGCCGCACGGCGTCGGCACGGTCGCGGCCGTGGGCTATGACCTTGGCCACCATGGCGTCGTAGTAGGGCGATACCGCGCTGCCTTCGACGATGCCGTGATCGACCCGCACACCGTCCACCGCCGAGCCGCTGGCGCCCATCGGTTGCAACGCATCGGGCTGCCAGCCGATGATGTGCCCGGTCTGCGGCTTGAAGCCGTCGTACGGGTCTTCTGCATAAAGTCGCGCTTCAATGGCGTGGCCGCTGAAACGCACCTGCTCTTGTGTCAGCGGCAGCAGCTCGCCGGCGGCCACACGCAGTTGCCATTCCACGAGGTCCAGGCCGGTGATGCATTCGGTGACCGGATGTTCCACCTGCAGCCGGGTGTTCATTTCCAGGAAGTGGTGTTGCATTGCTGCGTCGACGATGAATTCGACCGTGCCCGCACCCTCGTAGCCCACCGCCCGCGCAGCGGCCACGGCATCAACGCCCATCGCCGCGCGCAGTGCGGGCGTGACCACGGGCGAAGGCGCTTCTTCGATGACTTTTTGACGCCTGCGCTGCGCGGTGCAGTCGCGTTCGCCCAAGTGAATGGTGTTGCCGTGCCGGTCGGCAAACACCTGCACTTCGATGTGGCGCGCATCGTCGATCAAGCGTTCGAGCATCAGCTTGCCGTCGCCGAATGCGCTGATGGCTTCACGGCTGGCGCTGGCCAGTGCCTCGGGCAGTTCAGACGCCAGCCGCACCAGGCGCATGCCGCGGCCCCCACCGCCGGCCACCGCTTTCACCAGCAGCGGCAGGCCCAGCTTTTGCGCGGCTTGCAGCAGTGCGGGCTGCGACTGATCGTCACCCAGATATCCAGGTGCGCAGGGCACACCGGCTTGCAGCATGCGGCGTTTGGCTTCGGCCTTGTCGCCCATCGCGCGCATGGCTGCCGGCGGCGGGCCGATGAAGACGAGGCCGGCTTCGATGCAGGCCTGTGCGAAATCGGCACGTTCTGACAAGAACCCGTAACCCGGGTGCACGGCATCGGCGCCCGTGAGCGCTGCAGCATGCAGCAGCGCGTGGATGTTCAGGTAGGAATCGGCCGCAGGTGCGGGGCCGATGTGCACGGCTTCATCAGCTTGCTGCACGTGCAGTGCGTGGGCGTCGGCGTCGCTGTAAACCGCCACCGTGCGGTAGCCCAGGCGGTGCGCGGTGCGGATCACCCTGCACGCGATCTCCCCGCGGTTGGCAACCAGGATCTTGCTGAAGCTCATTGCGATTCAACTGCCCAGCGGGGCTTGCGTTTGTGCAAAAACGCAGCGGTGCCTTCAACACCCTCAGCGCCCAATGCCGCTGCAGAAAACACCTGCGCTGCTTCTTGCACCAGCGCAGCCGGCGACTGAAAGCGGGCTTTGGCAATCAGCGCTTTGGTGGCCGCCACAGCGCCAGGGGCACAGCGCAAGATGTCGGCCAGCACAGCAGCCAGCGCCGCATCCAGGGCCTCGGGCGCATGCACGCCGTGCACCAGACGCAACTGCAAGGCCTCGTGGGCGTTCAGTTTGCCGCCCGTCACGGCCAGCCGCTTGGCTTCGGCGTAACCGAGCCGTTCCACAAGGAAAGGCCCGACCTGCGCCGGCACCACGCCCAAGCCGGTTTCGGGCAGGCGAAACACGGCGCTGTTGCCGGCCAGTGTCACGTCGGCCACGCAGGCCAGGCCAAAACCGCCGCCCATGCAGGTGCCTTCCACCACCGCCACCACCGCCAGGCCGGTCTGTGCGTAGGCCACACACAGTTCACCAAAAGCGGTGTTGGTCTGCACCAGCACATCGGGGTTGGCTGCCAGCCGCTGGCGAGCGCTGGCCATGTCAGACAGGTCAGCGCCAGCGCAAAAATGGCCGCCGGCGCCGCGCAACACGATGACGCGGGTTTGGGTTTGAACCTCGGTTTGCACCTCGGTTTGAAGCTCGGTTTGAAGATTCGCCACAAGCTCAGTTACAGCCTCAGCCCGCATCTCGGCCTGCGCCAGCACCACCCGCAGTTCACGCACCATCGCCAGCGACATCGCGTTGCGCACCTCAGGCCGGTTCAGCGTCACGTGCAGCACCGGGCCTGCGCGCCGCAGCAACAGTGTTTTGAAGTCAACCCGGTCGACGCTCATGCGGTTTTCAACGTGCCTTGCCGGGCAGCGTGCCTTCCAGTTTGCAGATGATGCCGAGCATCACTTCGTCAGCGCCGCCGCCTATCGACACCAGGCGCGAATCGCGAAAAGCCTGCGACAGCGGGTTGTCGGCCGTGAAGCCCATGCCGCCCCAATATTGCAGGCAGCTGTCCGTCACTTCACGGCTCAGGCGCCCGCATTTCAGCTTCGCCATGCTGGCGAGGCGGGTCACGTCTTTGCCGCCCACATACATCTCTACCGCGCGGTAGGTCAGCGCGCGCAGCGCTTCCACTTCGGTGCGCAGTTCGGCCAGGCGGTAGTGCACCACCTGGTTGTCGAGGATGCTCTTGCCAAAGGCTGTGCGCTGGCGTGTGTAGGCTATGGTCTGGTCGATCAGCCGGTCCAGGCTGCGCAGCGAACTGGCCGCGCCCCACAGCCGCTCTTCCTGAAACTGCAGCATCTGGAAGGTGAAACCCAGGCCTTCCTGGCCGATCAAATTCCTTTTGGGCACCCGCACGTTGTCGAAAAAAAGTTGCGCGGTGTCGCTGCTGTGCATGCCGATCTTGTGGATCTTCTGCTTGCTGATGCCGGGGGCGTCCATCGGCACCACGATCAGGCTTTTGTTTTTGTGCGCGGGGTTGTCTTTGGAAATCTCGCTGGTATTGGCCAGCAGGCAACACCAGTCGGCCTGCAGGCCGTTTGTGATCCACATCTTGGTGCCGTTGATGAGGTAGTCGCCGCCGTCGCTTTTGGCCGTGGTTTTCACTGCCGCCACGTCGCTGCCGCCACCGGGCTCACTGACGCCCAGGCAGGCCACGAATTCGCCCGTTAGCGTGGGCACCAGGAATTCGCGGCGCAGTTCGTCGCTGCCAAAACGGGCCAGCGCCGGCGTGGCCATGTCGGTCTGCACACCGATGGCCATGGGCACACCACCGCAGTTGCACTGGCCCAGCGCCTCGGCCATCACCATGCTGTAGGAAAAGTCGAGCCCAGCGCCGCCAAATTCTTCCGGGTACTTCAGTCCCATCAAGCCCAGGTCGCCCAGCTTCTTGAAAACCTCGTGCGCTGGAAACTGGCCCTGGGCTTCCCATGCGGCCACAAAGGGGTTGATTTCCTTGTCGCAGAACTTGATGACGGTGTCTTCAATCTGGCGGTGTTCAGTGGTGAATTTCATGAGTCTTCCTGTTGGCTAAAAGCGTGCGACGCCGTAAGTGTTAGGCCGCAGGTGGTGTTGTTCAGCCTCGGCCGCCAGCGCCAGGCACAGGGCCAGCGTGCGGCGCGTGTGGCGCGGGTCGATGACGCCGTCGTCCCACAGGCGGGCGGTGCCAAACAGCACATGGCTTTCAGCGTCCAAGCGTTTTTTCAGCGCATCACTCATGGCCGCCAACGCTTCGTCGTTGGCCGGCAGGCCCAGGCGCTGCAGCTTGCTGCGGTTCAGGATGTCCATCACCTGCGCGGCCTGCGCGCCGCCCATCACGGCGGTGCGGGCGCTCGGCCAGCTGAAGATGAAGCGGGGGTCAAAACCGCGCCCGCACATACCGTAGTTGCCGGCGCCAAAACTGCCACCCAGCACGATGGTGAACTTCGGCACCCGCGCGTTGGCCACGGCCTGAATCATCTTGCTGCCGTGCTTGATGGCGCCGGCCTGTTCGGCCGCCGTGCCCACCATGTAGCCGGTGGTGTTCTGCAAAAAAACCAGCGCCGTGCCCGACTGGTCACACAGCTGGACGAACTGCGCCGCTTTGGTGCTGCCGCTGGGCTGAATGGGGCCGTTGTTGCCGATGATGCCCACCGCATGGCCGTGAATGCGCGCGTGGCCGCACACCGTATCAGGCGCATAGGTGGCCTTGAATTCCAGGAAGTCTGACGCGTCGGTGATGCGCGCGATGACTTCGTGCACGTCATAGGGCTCCCGCTCGTCGGCGGGCACCACACCCATCAGTTCTTCGGCATCAAACAAGGGCTCGGCCACGGTCGCGGGCGCCCTGGCGCTGGGCCAAGGCAGCTTCTCCATCAACTCACGCGCCACGGCAATGGCATGGGCGTCGTTCTGGGTGAGGTATTCGCCGAGCCCGGTGACCTCGGCGTGCATTTGCGCACCGCCCAATGCTTCGTCGCTGGCGTCTTCGCCGATGGCGGCTTTCACGAGTGGTGGTCCGGCCAGGTAAATGCTGCTGCGGCCTTTGACAAGCACCACATAGTCGCTCAAGCCCGGCAGGTAAGCACCGCCTGCGGTTGACGAGCCGTGCACCACGGCGATTTGCGGAATGCCGGCGGCCGACAGCCGCGCCTGGTTGGCAAAGGTGCGGCCGCCATCGACAAAAATCTCGGCCTGGTACATCAGGTTCGCGCCGCCACTTTCCACCAGCGCAATCAAAGGCAGCTTGTTTTGCGCCGCCAGTTCCTGCGCGCGCAAGGCTTTCTTCAAGCCCATGGGTGCCACGGTGCCGCCCTTGACGGCGCTGTCGCTGGCGCTGATGAGCACCCGTTTGCCGGCCACGACGCCGATGCCGACGATGCTGCCGCCGCCCATCACGCTTTTTTTGCCGTCGTCGTCGTGCATGGCCAAGCCGGCCAGCGGGCTGAGTTCCAGAAAATCGCTGCCGCGGTCGAGCAGCCGCGCCACGCGTTCACGCGGCAGCAACTGGCCCCGTTGCTCGAATTTTTCGCGCTTGCTTTCGCTGCTCTGCACCACCAGCGCCTGCAGGGCCTGCACCTCGGCAAGGCGCTCTTGCATGCGTTGCGCGTTGGCCGCAAAGCGGGCTGAGCGCGGGTTCAGCGCCGTAGCCAGACGCGGCATTACTTCAACACCTCGGGCGTGGTGGCACGGTGGAAGCCGTCAAAAGGCGTGGACCGTGCAACGTTGCCAAGCGGAAACACCGCGCTGCCCAGCGATGCGGCACCGTCTATCTGAAGCGTTATGCCGGTGATGAAAGCAGCACCCGGTGACAACAAAAAAACGATCGCTGCGCTGACTTCGGCCTCGACACCCAGGCGCTTCAGAGGCACATGGTTTTTAAGGCGCGGAATGAAGGCTTTCATCGCGCCGCCGTAGGTGTCCATGCCGCTGCTGGCAATCCAGCCCGGCGCCACCGCGTTCACACGCACACCGGCATGCGCCCACTCAAAAGCAGCGGTGGCGGTGAGGTTGCTCATGCCGGCGCGCGCGGCGCCGCTGTGGCCCATGCCGGGCATGCCGTTGCGGAAGTCGGCGGTCATGTTGACTATTGATCCGCCGTGCGCCTGCAGGCACTGGTTGAACAGTTCACGCATCATCAAGAAGCCACCCGTCAGGTTGTTCGCCACCACGGCCTCAAAGCCCTTTTTGCTGATGGCCAGCAACGGCGCCGGAAACTGGCCACCGGCGTTGTTCACCAGGCCCGCCACCGGCCCGTGCTGGGCCAGCACCGCAGCCACGGCGGCCTTCACGGCTTCTTCGTCGCGGATGTCAAAAGCGGCCGCATGGCAGCGCCCGCCATCGGCGTTGATTTCCGCTGCCACGGCGTCGAGCTTGGCCTGCGTGCGCCCGCTGATCACAACAGTGGCCCCGAGGCTGGCCAGTTCGTGCGCCACACAGCGACCGATGCCGCTGCCACCGCCCGTGACCCAGAGCACCTGGCCGGCGAACAGGTTGGGCCTGAAGATGCTGGCGTAGTGTGTTTGTGATGGGGCTTGTGCAGGCGTGCTCATAGCGCTGAATGCTGCCATTGGGTAACGTATACGTCAACCGAATGCCATATAGGTAGTTTCTCGCAAACCTGTGGCGCGGCTGGCCGCTAGCATGCAAAGCATCGTTAATTTTCTGGAAAGTTCAACATGGACCTGCAAGCCTGCACCGAAGCCCTGCGCACCAAAGTCGGTGACGCCAGCGGATTGAACGCCACCCTGAAATTCGACTGCGGCGCCGACGGCGTGGCTTTCATCGACGGCAAAAGCGTGCCCAACAGCGTGAGCAACGAGAACCTGGACGCCGACTGCACGGTGGCCATCACGCTTGAAAACCTGGCGGCGCTGCTGCAAGGTGAGCTGGAGCCGGCCACCGGTTTCATGATGGGCAAGTTCAAGGTCAGCGGCGACATGAGTGTGGCCATGAAACTGCAGCGCGTGGTGTGAGCGGTGGGCACGGCGCCGAGTGCCGCGAAAAGTGCGGCAAAAACTGCAGCAAAAACCGCAGTGAAAACAGCCGTAAAGACTGCTGCATCTGCTGCCGCTCGCCTGGCCGTTGACGCCCATCGCCGCAGCGACGGCGACGAGCTTTTTGGCATCACCGAACTCTGCCAGGCCTTCGGCATCACGCTGCGCACGATTCGCTTCTACGAAGACATTGGGCTGCTCGCGCCACGGCGCGTGAACGGCGCCCGCGTCTACACGCGGCGCGACCGCGCGCGGCTGGCGCTCATTGTGCGCAGCAAGGCCATCGGCGCCTCGCTCGCCGACATCAAGCACTACCTTGACCTTTACGGTGCGCACGGCGAAGGCCGCTCACAGCAGCTGCGTTATGTGCTTGAGAGAACCGACGCCGCCATCGCCACGCTGGACCAGCGCGTGCTCGACATCGAAGCCACGCTGGCCGAGCTGCGGCTCATCAACCGCGAAGTGCGGCAGCAATTGCAGCGGCGCTGAAAGGTGGGGTGCGTGGGCGGCGGCCCTGGCCGCTCTTGATTTAAAGTCCAGTTCTGGATTAATATTCAAACCATATCCTTAACGAGACTGCCATGGGCGCCTTCTACGTCGCAGAATCTTCGCCCCGATATGGGCTTGCCCCACCCGCCGACGCCACCCGCATGGGCGCTGCTGGCTTGCGTGCTTTTGCCGGCATCGCCCAGGCCTGGGGTTTGAGCGTTGACGAGCAGCTGGCGCTGTTGGGCCAGCCGCCGCGGTCCACTTACTTTGCCTGGCGCAAGCAGCCCGACAAAGCCACGCTGCCGCGCGACACGCTGGAACGGCTGTCCAACCTGCTGGGCATCTACAAAAGCCTGCAAATATTGCTGCCCGACCCGCAAGCTGCAGACGCCTGGGTGCGGCAGCCCAACGCGGCAGCGCCCTTTGGCGGCGGCACAGCGCTCACGCGCATGCTGGCCGGCAACGTGGCTGACCTGAACCTGGTGCGCCGCTACCTGGACGGTGTGCGCGGCGGCGGCTGGTCTTGAGCGCGGTGCGCGGCGAGCGCCACGCAGGCGGCAGAAAAACGCTTTGACACTGCCCGAGCAGCGGTTGGTGCGTTGGGCACAAGCCTGCCGCATCGTGCCCACGCGCTACCCCGCCATCACGCTGTTTGACCGTGTGGCCGACGCCAGCGACTTTGATGCCCTGTATGCGCTGGAAGCCCTGAGCAACGAACGCGTGCGCGAAGAGCTGGGCCAGATCAACCGCGTGGCGCCGGCCGATCGCATCTACGGCGCCGGCAGTGGCCCCATCATGGCCGCCTTCACGCACTTGAACACCGAAGGCAGCCGCTTTTCAGCCGGTGACTATGGTGTGTTTTATGCGGCCCGCGACAGGCCCACGGCGGTGGCTGAAACGCGCCACCACCATGCCCGTTTTCTGGCCGCCACGCAGCAGCCGCCGATGCATCTGCCCATGCGCCTGTACACCGTGGCGGTGAGTGCCCGTTTGCACGACCTGCGGCCGGTGACGGCGGCGCCCGCTGCGGTGCACGACGGCCACAGTTATGCGGCCTCGCGCGCATTGGGCGCACAGTTGCATGCAGCCGGCTCGCCCGGGGTGGTGTTCCGCAGCGTGCGCCGCCCGGGCGGCCACTGCGTGGGCCTGTTCGCCCCGCGCGGCGCCAGCGCCTGTTTGCATGCGGCCTATCTGCTGTACTCCTGGGACGGCCAGGCGTTCACCGACATCTACGAAAAAACGGCGTGATGAAAAAAGCGGGCGCGGCGCATGCCAACGGTTTTGCACGGTGCTGCGGGTGGTGAGCGACGTGTCCACCCTGTTCGAACGCAGCGGCACGCCTCGCGCTGGCACACCTCGTGCCGGTGGGCCTAACGCTCGTTTTGAACGGCTTGACGCCCTGCGTGGCGCGGCGGTTCTGTGGATGGCGGTTTACCACTTCTGTTATGACCTGAATTTCCTGGGTCTGCTGCAGCCGCGCCAGTTCTTTTTCAGCGACCCTTACTGGACGGGGCAACGCACCACCATCGTCAGCCTGTTTGTTTTTTGTGCCGGCCTGTCGATGGCGGTGGCGCTGCAGCAAGGTCAGAGCTGGCAGCGCTTTTGGCGCCGCTGGCTGCAGGTGGCGGTGTGTGCCGGTCTGGTCAGTGCGGGTTCGGCGCTGATGTTTCCCAAAAGCTGGATCGGCTTTGGTGTGCTGCACGGCCTGGCGGTGATGCTGGTGCTGGCGCGTTTGTTGGACTTGGCTGTAAGGAAGGGAACCGCAGGCCGGCCGCAGGGCTGGGCCACGCTGGCTGGCATCGCGACGCTGGGCGTGCTGGCCCTGCTGCTGCCGCGCGCGGTGAAACATCCTTTCTTTGACACC
The DNA here is from genome assembly GCA_043760045.1 of Betaproteobacteria bacterium. Lineage (GTDB taxonomy): Bacteria > Pseudomonadota > Gammaproteobacteria > Burkholderiales > Burkholderiaceae_C > Rubrivivax. The sequence continues at coordinate 9,542 of JAYUPP010000349.1, read as the reverse complement.
TCCTGGACGCACTGGGTGGGTTTGGTCACGCGCCCGCCAGTGACCGAAGACTGGGTGCCGGTGCTACCCTGGTTGGGCGTCATGTTGCTGGGCCTGGCCGCTGGCCACGCTGTGCTGCAGTGGCAACGGCCGGTGTTGGCGGGCCCCTTGCTGCCGGTATTGCAGCCGGTGGCGTTGTTGGGCCGCTGGTCGCTCAGCTTTTACATGTTGCACCAGCCTGGGCTGCTGGGCTTGTTGCTGGGCGGCCGTCAGCTGGGCTGGTGGTAGGCCGCGAGCTGATGAAAGTTAGCATCTGGGCATGAGCAACCACAAAGTCCTGTTTGGCTTTCATGCCGTCACCGTGCGGCTGAAGACAGCGCCGCACTCGGTGCTGGAAGTTCACGTTGACAGCAGCCGCCGCGACGCGCGCATGCAGCAGTTTGTGCAGCGTGCGCGCGACGCCGGGGCGCGCCTGGTGGACAGCGACGGCCAGCGCCTGGCGCAGCTGGCCGGTGGCACGCGCCACCAGGGCGTGGTGGCGCGGGTGGCGCCGGTGGCGCTGGCCCACACGCTGGACGACGTGCTGGACGCCGTGCCAGGCCCGCCGCTGGTGCTGGTGCTGGACGGCGTGACCGACCCGCACAACCTGGGCGCCTGCCTGCGTGTGGCCGATGGTGCGGGTGCCCATGCCGTGGTGGCGCCCAAGGACCACGCGGTGGGCATCAACGCGACGGTGGCCAAGGTGGCCAGCGGTGCGGCTGAAACGGTGCCCTATCTGATGGTGACCAACCTGGCGCGGGCGCTGAACGATTTGAAGGACCGCGACATCCGCATCATTGGCACGGCAGAGGACGCTGCCGACAACTTGTACGACGTCGACTTCAGCGGCCCGGTGGCGCTGGTGCTGGGCGCCGAAGGGCAGGGCCTGCGCCAGTTGACGCGCAAGACCTGCGACCAACTGGTGCGCATACCGATGGCGGGTGCGGTGGAAAGCCTGAACGTGTCGGTGGCGGCGGGGGTGTGCCTGTTCGAGGCTTTGCGCCAGCGCCAACGGCGGTGAGTGCCCAGCGCCTGCTCTGCAATCAAACCCAGCCTGCGGCACCCACGGCCGCCCCGGCTGCGATCAGCCACACCGGGCTGATGCGGGTCAGCATCATCACCAGCACCGTGCCGGCGGCCAGCGCCAGCGCGCCGAGTTGCCCGCCACTGGGCAGCAACAGCAGCCAGCCGGTGGCCAGCAGCAGGCCGATGGTGAGCGGCGCCATGCCGGTGTTGAAGGCGCGCAAGCCGCGCGACTTTTCATTGCGACTGCCCCAGCGCGACACAAACAGCGCCAGCGTGGTGGAAGGCAACAGCGTGCCCAGCATCGTGGCCCCCGCGCCGGCCAGCCCCGCGACGTTGAAGCCGATGACGGCAACAAACAGCACATTCGGCCCCGGCGCGGCCTGCGCCAGCGCCACCGATGCCGCAAACTGGGCGTCGTTCAGCCAGCCCTGCTGGTTGACCACATAACGGTGCATGTCAGGGGCGGCGGCGATGGCGCCCCCCACGGCCAGCAGCGACAGCAGCGCAAAGTGCATGAACAGTTGCCACCACTGGCTGCTGCTGAAGCCTGCAGCGCCCCACACAATGACTGAGGCCGCACTTGCCCACTCACTTGCCCACTCACTGGCCCACTCACTTGCCCATTCACTGGCCGATCCACTGGCGCTGGCACTCGCCCATTCACTGGCCCACTCCGGTGCCCAAGCCGGGGCCCAAGCTGCGGCCACATCCGCAACGCCCATCACCGCCCGGCCTCGCCACCCCGCAGCCTGAACCAGGCCCAGGCGCAGGAAGCGCCACCCAGGCCCAGCACCACAGCCACCATCGACCAGCGCAGCCCGGCCACGGCCACCACCGTGCCGGCGATCAACAGGCCACAAATCACGCGCCCCATTTCATTGCCGCGCAGGCCCGGCGCCAGCTTCAAAGCGGTGGCCACGATGAGCCCCGCCGACACCGCGCCCATGCCTCGCAAAGCCGCGCCCACCAGTGGCCAGTGCTGCAGTTGTTGCACCACCACGGCCAGTGTCAGCACCAGCACCAGCGGTGCACACAAGATGCCGGCCAGTGCCGCCAGTGCGCCGCGTGTGCCGGCGTAACGGTCGCCGATCATCAATGCCAGGTTGATCACATTCGGCCCCGGCAGCACCTGGGCCAGCGACAGCAGGGCCAGAAACTCGTCGCCGCCCAGCCACTGGCGCTTGTCCACCAGTTCACGCTGTGCCACCGGCAGCACACCCCCAAAACCCTGCAGCGCCAGCTGCGTGAACGCCCAGAACAGCGCCCCCGGCGTGACCTTCAACGCAGCGTCCTCACCGCAACACCCGCATGGCCTCGGGGTTGACCAGGTGGGTGGGCCGTTTTTCGATGAAGTTGACGATGTTCTCGAACGCGGCGCGAAAGTAAAGCTCGTAGCTGTCGAGTTCAACATAACCGATGTGTGGTGTGCACACGGCGTTTTCCAGGCGCAGCAGCGGGTGGCCTTGCAAGATGGGTTCGCTTTCAAACACATCCACCGCAGCCATGCCGGGCCGGCCGCGGTTCAGTGCCGCCACCAGCGCGTGGTCGGCCACCAGTTCGGCGCGCGAGGTGTTCACCAGCAGAGCGGTAGGCTTCATGCTCGACAGGTCGTCCAGCGTCACCAGCGCACGTGTGCTGTCGCTCAGCCGCAGATGCAGGCTGAGCACATCAGACTGCTGAAAAAGCGCCGCTTGCGAGGGTGCCGCTTCGTGGCCGTCGGCCAGCGCGCGCGCCTGGCTGTCCGCGCTGCCCCCCACCCACACGCGCATGCCGAATGCTTTGCCGTAACCCGCCACCAGCTTGCCGATGCGGCCATAACCCCAGATGCCAAGCGTTTTGCCCGCCAGCATCTGGCCGAGGCCGAAGTTGCCCGGCATCGACGCGGCTTTCAGCCCTGATTGCTGCCAGGCGCCGTGTTTCAAGTTGCCGATGTACTGCGGCAGCCTTCGCGTGGCAGCCATGATCAGCGCCCAGGTCAGCTCGGCCGGTGCCACCGGTGAACCCACGCCCTCGGCCACCGCCACACCCTGGCGCGTGGCGGCTTCCACATCGATGTGCGGGCCCACGCGGCCGGTTTGCGAGATGAGCTTCAAGCGCGGCAGTTTTTCGATCAGCGCTTTTGGGAAGTGCGTGCGCTCGCGTATCGGCACCAGCACATCGGCATCGCGCAGCCGCACCGACAGCTGGCCCAGGCCTTTCACGGTGTTGGTGAAGACCTTGGCGTTGTAGGGTTCCAGCAGCTGTGCGCAGTCGAGCTTGCGCACGGCATCCTGATAGTCGTCGAGGATGATGATGTTCATGTCTCCGCGGTGCTGCCAATGGAACTAGCATCCGGCGCTGACCTCACAACACCTGGAGAATTTTGATGAGCTTGACGATGCATAGCAGCAGTGTGCCGGTTTTTGTGCGCATGTTCGGCAACACGCTGACCTGGCTGGACAAGGCGCAAGCCTTTGCCGAGGCGCGCAAGTTTGACAGTGCCAACTACCTGGCGCTGCGCCTGGCGCCCGACATGTTGCCGCTGACCCGCCAGGTGCAGATTGCCACCGACGGCGCCAAGGGCTGCGTGGCCCGCCTGGCCGGCGTGGACGTGCCGAAGTGGGACGACAACGAAGCTTCGCTGGACGACCTGCGTGCACGCCTGAAGCGCGCGGTGGACTATGTGCAGACTTTCAGCGCGCAGCAATTTGAAGGCAGCGAAAGCCGCGAGATCGTGTTGCCCATGCGCAGCGGCGACCCCTTGCGGTTCAGCGGCGAAAACTACCTGCAGCACTTTGTATTGCCCAACCTGTACTTTCACACCACCACCACCTATGCACTGCTGCGCCACGCGGGCGTGGAGCTGGGCAAAAAAGACTTTCTCGGCGGCTGAGCACCCGCGCTGCCAGGCGCTGCTTCGTTGAGGGTGCAGCGCTGTTCAGCAGCGCTGCTTTGTTGATGAGCACTGCGCGTTGCAGCGCCGCGCTCAGGCCCGGCGCGCGGTGCTGCGGCCTTTGGCAGTGGCCCGCAGCGCGGCCTTCGGGGCGGCGTCGCGGCGGGCCGATGCGGTAACGGTGGGCTTGCCCTTGCTCGCCGGTTTGCCCTTCACGGCGGCCTGCGCCGTCTTCACCACAGCGCCACGGCCGGGCACCACCGGCAACATCACCACCACCGGTTGGCCGGCTTTGAACTGCGCAGCCAAGGGCACTTTGTTCCAGGCCGCCACCGCCGCCGGTGCCAGGCCAAAACGGCTGGCCACGGAGGCCACGGTTTCGCCCTTGCGCCCGGCTTTGAAGGCCACCCGTCGCAGCGGCCGCGCTTCGGGCGTCAGCGTCATGGTGGCGTTGTCGGCCACGTGCAGCGCCACGTCAGCTTGCACACGCGCGCTGCGCGGCACCAGCAGGGTCGAGCCGGCCTTCACCAGCATGCGCTCTGGAATGCGATTGACTTCGCGCAACAGCTCTTCCTGCATGCCCAGCTGGCGCGCCGCTTCAGCAGGATTTAGCGTGCGCGGTGCCACCCACGCGGTCCAGCTGGCCAGCAACGAGGGTGAGCGCTGCAAAGCGTTCATGAAACGCTCGGCGTTGTCGTAAGGCAGCAGCACCTGGGGTGTGCCCGCAGCCAGGATCACCGGCTTGTTCATCTGCGGGTTCAGCGCCTGGAACTCTTCCAGCGACAGCCCGGCCAGCTCTGCGGCCTTGGCCACATCAATGTCGCGGTTGATGCTGACGCTGCGGAAATAGGGGTGGTTCTCAAGCGCCGGCAGTTGCATGCCCAGCGCGTCGGGCGCCATCACATAGTTCTTGATGGCCTGCAGCTTGGGCACGTAGTTCCGCGTTTCATCGGGCATGAGCAAACTCTCGAACTGTGTGCTCTTGCCCTGGCTGCGGTTCACAGACACCGCACGCAGCACGTTGCCCTGGCCCCAGTTGTAGGCCGCCAGCGCCAGGTGCCAGTCACCCGTCAGTTTGTGCAGGCGCTGCAGATAGTCCAGGGCCGCGCGGGTGGACGCCAGCACATCCCGCCGGTCGTCACGAAACAGGTTCTGGCGCAGTGCAAAGTCTTTGCCCGTGGCGGGCATGAATTGCCACATGCCTGAGGCTTTGGCGCTCGACATGGCTTGCGGGTTGAACGCACTTTCAGCAAAAGGCAACAGCGCCAGTTCCATCGGCATGCCGCGTTTTTCAACCTCTTCAACGATGTGGAACAAGTAACGTGCGCCACGGCTCGTCATGCGCTGCACATAGTCGGGTTTGCCGGCGTAGTAGCGCTCCCAGGCGCGCACGCGGTCGCCTTGCAGGTCGGGCAGCGCAAAGCCATTTCTGATGCGTTGCCACAGGTCACTCAGCCGGCCGGGGCGCACCGCTTCCACGGTGCTGGGCAAGGCGTTCAGTGCCGGTGCAGGTTCGGCCAGGGGCTTGTCCACCACGGGCTGCGGGGTTGCTGAAGAACTGGCCGGCAACGCGCCGGGTTCGGTGGTGCCTGCAGCGGCTGCAGCCGCCGGTGCAGATGCTGCAGGCGTGGTGGCTGCAGAGGGCACTTCCCTTAAGGGCTCTTCTGCAGCCCCCCGCTCGGCACTGGCGTCGCGGCTGAAGTGGCCGTCCCGTTCATTCGCCAGCGGCTGCGCCAGCAAGCACAGCGGCAGGGCAGCAGCCACCAGCATCAGCCCGGCACGCAATGTTCGCAACGCGGTTCTCATCAAATTGTTCTTCCATTTGCGCATGGGGTCAGGCGCCAGTTTGGGCCTGCCAGCCGCAGGTGCTTTGCGGCCTTGTCATGCCAGTGGTTGGCGGCTGCAAGGCTTACTAGAATGCCGGCGAGCTGAAGGTCTGATTCCTTCCGCGCGTCCTTCCGAGCGGGCGGCACGGGCCCCGCGTCAACGTGGCTGGCTACAAACGCACTTGTGCTGTTGTGCACCATCGGTCTGGTGTTGTCTTTGATAGCAGAAAGTGGCGTTGGCTTTTTCATGACGCGAGATGAATCAATTATAGAGTTGGGCTCCTGGCTGAGGACGCCCCCCGGGCGCTACATGCTGGCCTGGGAACAGGAGCGCCTGGACCATGCCGTGGCCGATGTCTTTGGCTATCACGCACTGCAACTGGGTTTGACTGAACTGGAAGGGTTGCGCGCCAACCGCATGCCGCACCGCTGGGTGGCCAGTGACAGCGTGCTGCCCAGCGAACCACTGCCCGCACCCGCACGGCCGCCTGACGACAGTTTGCTGAGCACCCTGCTGCCACCCGAGCGGGTGAATCTCTACTGCGAGTTTGATGCCTTGCCGTTCCCGAACACCAGCGTCGACCTGGTGTTGTTGCCGCATGCGCTGGAACTCGCGCGCGACCCGCATCAGACCTTGCGGGAAGTTGAACGTGTGCTGGTGCCCGAGGGGCGGGTGGCCATCGCCGGCTTCAATCCCGCCAGTCTTTGGGCCTTGCGGCAGCGCGCCGGGCGTGTGCGTCAGGGCTTGCTGGGCAGCGGCAACGGGCGCAGCCTGTACCTGCCCAGCGCCGGTGAATTCATAGGCTACCGGCGGCTGCGCGACTGGTTGCGTTTGCTCGGGTTTGAGGTTGAGGTCGGGCAATTTGGTTGCTGGCGACCGGCGGTGAAAACACAGGCCTGGCTGGAGCGTTTCGCCTGGATGGACCTTTTGGGCGACCGCTGGTGGCCGGTGCTGGGCGGTGTCTATTTTTTGGTGGCCATCAAGCGCGTGCGCGGCATGCACCTGGTGGGGCGCGTGAAGGCCCAGCATCGCAAAGCGCATGCGGTGCCTGCCGCGGCGGCCCGCCGACAGGCGCCGCAGCGTGAGCTTTCACAATCAGGTGCAAAGAAACTGGAGCATTGATGTCTGAAGCGGCGAAAGGTGAGCGGGCGGTGTCAGATGACGGGGTGGCGGACGTCGTGTCGGCCGTGGTGGTGTACGCCGACGGTGCGTGCAAAGGCAATCCTGGCCCCGGCGGCTGGGGCGTGTGGCTCCAGCGCGGCGCCCACGAACGCGAACTCTTTGGTGGCGACAAGCTCACCACCAACAACCGCATGGAGTTGACGGCTGTCATTGAAGCGCTGGCGGTGCTGAAGCGGCGCAGCCAGGTCGTCATCTACACCGACAGCCAGTACGTCAAGAACGGCATCAGCACCTGGATACACGGCTGGAAGGCGCGGGGCTGGACCACCGCCGACAAACAGCCGGTGAAGAACAAAGAACTGTGGCAGCGCCTGGACACTCTGAACGCTGCGCACGCGGTCACGTGGCGCTGGGTGAAGGGCCATTCAGGTGACCCCGGCAATGAGCGCGCTGACGCCCTCGCCAACAAGGGTGTGGCATCGGTGATGTGACCGCGGGCTGCCGCGCGCCATACGCAACAGGCCACTGATGGCTACAGTTGGGCCATCGGCCGCGGTGCGGCCAGGGGTCGGGCATCGGCACCAATCCCGCAGCACGAGAGCATCATTTGAAGCGCATCTACACAATCGGGGCCGTGCTTGGCCTGGTGGCCGTCAGCTTCGGTGCCTGGTGGTGGCAGAACAAGGCCAGCCCTCCGGCGGTGGGCGCTTCAGCAGGCACGCCACGGGTGGGCGCTGCAGCACCTGACGGCGCGGCCCCCGGTGGGCCTGCTGGTGCCGCTGTGGGCCGGGGTGCCGGCGGTGGCGCGGGCGGCGGCGTTGGCCCGGCTCCCGTTGAAGTGGCCAAAGCCGAAGCCGTCACCTTGACCGACGACATCCAGGCCGTGGGCTCGCTGCGGTCCGACCGTGGCGTGATGCTGCGCCCCGAGGTCAGCGGGCGCATCGCGAAGCTGGGTTTTGGCAACGGTGCACGGGTGCAGAAGGGTCAGCTGCTGGTGCAGCTGGATGACACTTTGCAACAAGCGCAACTGAAACAGGCCGATGCCCAGGCCAGCATCGCGCGCACGCGGTTGCAGCGCAATCGCGAACTGTTGGGTCAGGGTTTTGTCAGCCAGAGTGCGGTGGACCAGACGCTGGCCGACTTGCAAGTGGCTGAAGCCCAGGTGGCGCTGGCGCAGGCACAGATTTCACGCATGAAGGTGGTGGCGCCGTTCAACGGCACCGCAGGGCTGCGGCTGGTGGACGAAGGCGACTATGTGAAAGACGGTGCTGACATCGTCAACATCGAAGACCTGGGGGCCATCACGGTGCAGTTTGCGCTGCCCGAACGCACACTCGACCGCCTGCGTGTGGGCCAAGCCATCGAACTGGCGCTCGATGCCTTGCCGGGCCGCAACTTCAAGGGCCGCGTGACCGCGCTCGACTCACAAGTGGATGCCAACGGCCGCGCCTTGCAGGTGTTGGCGCAGGTGCACAACACCGGTGCATTGCTCAAGCCGGGCATGTTTGCGCGGCCTCGGGTGGTGTTTTCGACACGCGCCGGCGCGGTGGTGGTGCCTGAAGAAGCCCTGGTGCCGCTGGGCACGCGCCAGCTGGTGTTCAAAGTCGTCGACGGCGCCGAGGGCCAGAAAGTGGCACAGCGCATGGACGTGAAGATCGGGCTGCGCCAGCCCGGAAAAGTCGAAATACTGGAAGGTGTGAAGGCCGGCGACACCGTGATCACGGCCGGCCATGGTCGCCTGATGCGCGGTGAAAACCTGCCCGTTCGGGTGGTGGACCTGTCGCGGCCGGCCGGTGGCCGCCCGCCCGCTGCAGGTGGCGCGGCTGCGGCGGTTGCCACGGGCTTGGGTGCGCTTGCCACCTCTGCTGCCTCCGCTGCCACCACGCCCAACGGCCGGCCCGCATTGCAGCCTTGAACCTCAGGCCCTGCCAGGAGCGCCACCATGCGTCTGTCTGAAACTTCCATCCGCCGCCCCGTGCTGGCCTGCGTGATGTCGCTGCTGCTGGTGCTGATCGGCCTTGTTTCGTTCAGGCAGCTGAGCCTGCGCGAGTACCCGCGCATCGACGAGCCGCTGGTCAACGTCAGCACGCGGCTGCTGGGCGCGTCGTCTGAAGTGATCGAGTCGCAGGTCACCAAGCCGCTGGAAGATTCCATCGCCGGTATCGACGGCGTGGACATCATGACCAGCGTCTCGCGCACCGAACAAAGCCAGATCACGGTGCGCTTCAAGCTCAGCAAAGACCCCGACACCGCAGCCGCCGAGGTGCGCGACCGGGTCTCGCGCGTGCGCGGCCGCCTACCCGATGCGGTGGACGAGCCGGTGATTGCCAAGGTCGAGGCCGACGCCACACCCACCATTTGGCTGGCCTACACCAGCGACACCATGGGCACGCTGGAACTCACCGAGCTAATTAACCGGGTCGTCAAACCGCGCCTGCAAACCGTGCCCGGCGTGGCTGATGTGCAGATTGGCGGCGACCGCAAATACGCGATGCGCATTTGGATCGACCCCGACCAGTTGGCGGCCTACAAGCTGACCGTGCAAGACGTGGAAGACGCACTGCGGCGGCAGAACCTTGAGGTGCCGGCCGGCCGCATCGAAAGCCGCCAGCGCGAGTTCAGCGTCACCGCGCGCACCGACCTCAACACCGTGGCGCAGTTTCGCGACATCGTGCTG
>JAYUPP010000348.1:0-3116 GCA_043760045.1 Betaproteobacteria bacterium | reverse complement strand
CACCAATTTCAGCACCGTCGCGCGCCGCGCGTTCCACATTCACGCTGCTGCCTGTCTGCAGGCTGGCCAGCGTGGTCAGCGCCAGGCTTTGCTGCATGACGTCAAAGCGCGCAGCCTGCACCGAAGCTTCAGTGCCCAGCACTTCGGTGACCGTCAGGCACACACCGTCCACCGCCACACTGGCGCCGATGGCCAGGCCCTGCGCGAAACCAGCCGGGAACTGCAGCACCACACTGCGCAGGCCGGCGCGGTCCACCAGCGATTGCACCTGCGCGATGCCTTGAACGATGCCTGTAAACATGCCTGGCATTGTGCCCCGGTGCCGGGCCTGACCCGCTGATGAAGCCGGGCCCGATAGACTGCGCCGACGATGAATCGCAACAGCCCAACATCTGCACCACCGGCCTGGCTGCCCGGCTTCACGCTGGCCGCGCCGCCAGCCGGTTTCATCGACAACCCCTACCCGTTTTACGCCGCGCTGCAAGCGCACGCGCCGCTGCACCCACTGGGCCCGGCCAGCGTGCTGCTGACACGCCATGCCGACCTGCTGGCGGTGTACCGCAGCGCCAACGCCAGCTCAGACAAACAGCAGGAATTTGCGCCGCGCCTGGGTGCCGGCACGCCCATTTACGAACACCACACCACGAGCCTGGTGTTCAACCACCCGCCGCTGCACACGCGCGTGCGGCGCATCTTGATGGGCGCGCTCACGCAGCGCGTCATCACCCGCATGGAAGCGGGCTTGCACGAGCTGGTGGCGCGCCTGCTGCAGCGCATGGCCGACCGACACGCACAAGGCCACGCCATCGACCTGATTGAAGACTATGCGGCGCAGATACCGGTGGAAGTCATCGGCAACCTGCTGGCGGTGCCGCATGCCGAGCGCGCGCCTTTGCGCGGCTGGTCGCTGGCCATACTTTCGGCGCTGGAACCGACGCCCGAGGCCGCGCTGCTGGCGCGCGCCAATGCCGCCGTGCAAGCCTTCACCGCCTACCTGCGAAACTTGGTGGCAGAGCGCCGCCGCCACCCCGGCAACGCCGAAACCGACGTGTTGACGCGGTTGCTGCAAGGCGACGCCGAAGGCCAGCTGAGCGAAGCCGAACTGCTGCACAACTGCATCTTCTTGCTCAACGCCGGTCACGAAACCACCACCAACCTCATCGGCAATGGCCTGCACGCCTTGCTGCAGCACCCGGCGCCACTGCAACGACTGCTGAAGGAACCGGAACTGATGCCCACGGCCGTGGAAGAACTGCTGCGTTTTGAAAGCCCCTTGCAACTGAACAACCGGCGCCTGAGCGCGGCGCTGCAACTGCCCAGCGGCGACCTGCCGAGTGGCACTTTCGTTACGCTGGGCATCGGCGCGGCCAACCGCGACCCGGCGGTGTTTCAGCATCCTGACCGGCTGGACGTGGCGCGCAAGCCCAACCACCACCTGGCGTTTGGCCAGGGCAACCACGCGTGCTCGGGCATGAACGTGGCGCGGCTGGAAGCGCGCATTGCGCTGGCCGCGCTGTTGCAGCGTTTCCCGCAGCTGGCGACTGCAGGGGCGCCCGAACGCGACCTGCGCGTGCGCTTTCGGGGCTTGCGCAAACTGCCGGTGGCGCTGGGCATTGCAGTCTGACGACCCGGGCCTGAATGCCCAGCCGCGGCGGCGACAATCTTCGCCGTGACGACCGACACCACCGCACCCGACCCCACGCTGCAACGCTTTTGCGAAAGCTTGCGCACCGCCCTGCAGCAGGGGCAATGGCTGCGCCTGGTGCTGGCCAAACCGCTGGGTGCAGAACCTGGCTTGCAGCGCGTGGTGGTGCGTCCGCTACTGCTGCGCGGGCAGGCGGTGCTGAACTTTGTGTACAGCCACAGCACACGCGACATCACCAAAAACTGCCCGCAAGACGAGGGCCTGTTGCTGGTGCACACGCTGCTGGCCGGCGCCTTTCGCAACGCCCACCTGTTCACACCCCACAACGAAACCCAGTTGACGTTAAGCAAAAAGGGCAAGGCGCACCTGGCCGTGCGTCCCCACCCGGCCACCGGCTTTGAGGCCGCCGCCACCGGCGCCGAAGCAACAGCCGCGCCGGCCACCGCCGCACTTCACGACCGCGAAAAGCAGCGCTTCATCGACATTCGTCGCCCCTTCCTGGTGGCGCTGGGCGTCACCACCGCGCAGCACCAGCTGGTGCCGGCGATGGCGCGCAAGTGGAAACAGATCAACAAATTTGTCGAGATCTTCGAACACGCCTTGCAAGCGTCGCCGCTGGCCGACAACAAGGCCCTGCGGGTGGTGGACTTTGGTGCCGGCAAGGCCTACCTCAGCTTTGCCGTGCACGACTGGCTGCAACACGGTCGCCCCCTGCGGGAGGGCCACCAGCCGGGCGGCCAGACGGGCCACCAGACGCAGGCCGACGTGGTGGGCGTGGAACTGCGGCCCGACCTGGTGCAACAAGGCAACCGCATCGTCAGCCAACTGGGCCTGCGCGGCCTGCGCATGGAAGCCGGCGATGTGCGCAATTGGCCGGCTGGCGCCATGGACGTGATGATTGCGCTGCACGCCTGCGACACCGCCACCGACCACGCGCTGCACTTGGGGCTGCGTGCCGGCGCCGGCATCTTGTTGTGTTCACCTTGTTGCCACAAACAACTGCGGCCGCAACTGCTGAGCCCGCACCCGCTGCGCAGCGTTTTCCAGCACGGCATACACGCCGAACAACAAGCCGAGATGTTGACCGACAGCCTGCGTGCGCTGCTGCTGGACGCGCACGGCTACGACACCCAGGTGTGTGAATTTGTGGCGCTGGAGCACACGCGCAAAAACAAGATGATCCTGGCCGTGAAGCGGCGCCAGGCGCAGCCACCCGCTGCGGCGCAGGCCGCGCTGGCGCATGTGGAGGAACTCAAACGTTATTTCGGCATTCGTGACCAGTGCCTGCAGACGCTGTTGCAGAGCGATCCGGTCAGCGCCTGAACCCGTGTGGCTGCTGTCGGGTGCGGCAGCGCCCCGCACCGGCCCCGCACCGGCCCCGCATCAGCCCCGCACCAGCCCCACACCAACCCCGCCACCCACCACCACTCAACCGCGATCATCGAACCCTTCAAGAACCTGCTGAACTCGG
>JAYUPP010000347.1:0-3118 GCA_043760045.1 Betaproteobacteria bacterium | reverse complement strand
GTGGCCCCGGTGCCGGTGCGTTACACGCGCCAGATGGGTGCCGCGATGGTGATTGCGGTGGACATTTCAACGCCGCCCGAGGCCGGCACCACCGGCGACATGATGAAGATGCTGTTGCAGACCTTCGCCATCATGTCCAAGAGCATCAGCAGCTTCGAGCTGCGCGAAGCCGATGTGGTGATACAGCCGCCGCTGGTGGGCGTTTCCAGCGCCGATTTCACGTCGCGCCTGCGGGCGTTGCGTTCAGGGCGCGACGCGGCCGTGGCGCTGCTGCCGGCCATCAAGGCGCGCATGGCGGCACTTTCGCGTTGAAGAAGTGCAGGGTGCGCGGCGGTGGCGGTGGCGGTGACGGTGGCAGTTGAGGTTGCGGGCAAAGAAAAGCCTGGCGCCACGAAGTGATGCCAGGCTTTGAAGCACCTATGGACGGGGTGCAGAGGAGAACCTTGAGAGGTCGTGTCCAGGGCCCTATTCCCCAGACCCCCGGATAGACCCGCTGCAGCGGTAAAAAGTTCAATCCGCCGCGCAACTTTTTCGGCGACTCGTGCAAAACTTCTTCGCGACAGCCATCGCCCCGACGCAAAAAAGGCCCGCAAGAGCGGGCCCTGAACAAACGCTTGATGCGCCGCCGGCGGCAAGCCGGCTGTCATTCAATCAAGCTGAACGCTTGCCCTTGGCGGCGCTGGCGGCCGTCTTGGTGGCATTGACAGCGGAATTGCTCATCGTCTGGAAGTTGGCTTCGGCCACTTCGGTGGCTTGCTTGGCCGCCTTGTGCATGCTCTCGTAAGCGTTGTTGGCCGCAGACATGGCCGACTTCACCAGCGCCACGGCGCTTTCGGTGCCGGGGGGCGCATTCTTGACGGCGTTGTCCACAACGGCCAGCACCTTCTTCTGGCCGTCGGCCAGGTTGGCTTCGGCAGCCTTGCTGAAGTCGGCGCTGGTGCCGGCAACGATGTCATACACATGGCGGCTGTAGGCTGCGGCCTTTTCGGCGGCGGGCTGCAGCAGGCCGGCTTGCAGGGCCAGCAGTTCCTGCGCGTCTTTGATCGACAGCGCAGCGTGGGCCGTTTCGGCGGCTTCGGTCATGGTGGTCTTGGCCACTTGCATGTTCAGCTCGACGAGCTTTTCAACACCTTCAAAAGCCTTGGCGGTCAGGCCGAACAGCGTTTCGAGGGTGGCTTTCTGGGCGGCAACAAATTGGTCGGCGGTGAATGTGGTCATGTCTAACTCCTGAGATGTGAAAGATGTTGGGTTCGAAGGATCAGGTTCAAAGGAAACTGCTTTGCTGCGCCGGCCGAACCTCTTTGCTGCGCTGCAACATGAAACGAAGTATAGGGTCTTCCCGAATCGGCGCAAGCGCTTTTTGTTGCGGCGCAGCAATTTAGAGCCCACTTTCTAGAATCGCGCTTGTGCTTGCCTATCACTCCGACCACTTGGTGATGCCACTGCCAACCGGGCACAGCTTTCCGACCGGCAAGTACCGGCTGCTCCGCGAAGCCGCAGAAAACAGCCTGCCGGGCGTGCGTGTGACACCGGCGCCGCCAGCCAGCGACGGTGAACTGGCACTGGCGCATGAGCCCGAGTGGATCAATGCCGTGCTGGAAGGCACGCTGAGCGCGGCGCAGCAGCGCGAAATTGGTTGGCCCTGGAGCCCGCGCATGGTGCTGCGGGCGCGGCACTCGGTGGGCGCAACCGTGGCCGCTGCGCGGTCGGCGTTGATGGGCCACCACGGTGGCCCAGAAGGCGTTGCCGCCAACCTGGCCGGCGGCACGCACCACGCCTACGCACACAAGGGCTCGGGTTACTGCGTTTTTAACGACGTGGCGGTGGCGGCACGCTTGATGCAAGCCGAGTGGCACCGCCTGCACCGCCGGCTGCTGCGCGTGTGGGTGATCGACCTGGACGTACACCAGGGCAATGGCACGGCTTCGATCTTTCGCGACGACAGCACCGTGTACACGCTGTCGATGCACGGCGCGCGCAACTTCCCCTTTCGCAAAGAAAGCAGCAACCTGGATGTGGACCTGCCCGATGGCTGCACCGATGCAGCCTATTTGCAAGCGCTGGACGAAGCGCTGGCCCGCGCCTGGCAAGCGCAAGCCGAAGCACCAGGGCTGGCGTTTTACCTGGCCGGCGCCGACCCGCATGAAAACGATCGCCTGGGGCGCTTGAAGCTGACGACGGCCGGCCTGGCCGAGCGCGACCGCCGCGTGCTGCACTTTCTGCAGCAGCGCGCGGTGCCGGTGGCGGTGGCCATGGCCGGCGGTTATGGCCGTGACATCGCCGTGACGGTGGCCGTGCAGCGGCGCACGCTGGAACTGGCCTTCGAGGCCTGGCAGACCTGGAAAGAACCTGGCTGACCCTCAATGCGTGGCGGCACGGCGCCGCTGCACGGGGTGTGCTGGATGTGACGGCAAAATCGCTGTCGCTCGAATCAACCCAACCCTGCTCCATGACCCTGTCCTCCACCACCCAACCAGACATCACGCCACAAAGCACGGCGGCCGTGGATGCCGCCATCACCTCGCGCCGGTCGATGCGGGCTTTTTTGCCCACTCCGGTGCCACGCCCCTTGATCGAAGAATTGCTGGCCGTGGCGGCCCGTGCGCCGTCGGGCACCAACACCCAGCCCTGGCAGGTGCACGTGCTGACCGGCCCGGCGCTGGCTGCGCTGGCGGCCGAAATCGCGCGGGCCTACAACGACCCGGCCGAACGCGCGCTGCACACCGAGCCCTACACCTACTACCCCACCCAGTGGCGCAGCCCCTACATCGAGCGCCGCCGCAAAGTGGGCTGGGACCTGTACGGCCTGCTCGGCATCGTCAAAACAGACAAAGCAGCGATGCACCAGCAGCACCTGCGCAACTACCTTTTTTTCGACGCGCCCGTGGGCCTGATGTTCACCATCGACACCGTGATGGAACAGGGCAGCTGGCTCGACTACGGCATGTTTTTGCAGAGCGTGATGGTGGCGGCACGAGGGCGCGGCCTGCACACCTGCCCGCAGGCCGCCTTCACGCAGTTCCACCGCATCATCAAAAAACACCTGGGTGTGGGCGACAACCAGGTGCTGGTGTGCGGCATGTCTTTGGGTTATGCCGACTTGTCGGCGGTGGAAAAC
>JAYUPP010000346.1:0-3120 GCA_043760045.1 Betaproteobacteria bacterium | reverse complement strand
TGGCGTCGCTGAAAAAATTGCCCATCACCACGACGGCCACCGAAGCCGCCACGCCGCCTATCGACAACGCCGTGCGCAGCGGCCGCCGCTCCATGTTGCGCAGGATCATGCGCAGCGCAGGCGAGATGCCCGTGATGCCCAGTCGTTCGAACACCGTGCGCCTGTAACGCCCCGGCGCCTGTGGCCGCATGGCCTCGGCGGGGGCCAGCCGCACGGTCGCCAAAATCGCATTCAAGGTGCCCAGCACGGCCGTCACGAGCGTGATGCCGACGCTCACCACCACCAGCTTTGGGGCCATGTGGTGCGTGAAAATCGGGAACTGAAAAGACTGCGCATACAAGTGCAAGAACTGCTCGCCCAGCACGTCGCCCAGCGCCACGCCCAGCACCAAACCCAAGACCACGATCACCATCACCAGCTTCAAGTAATGCACGCCGATGCGGGTGTTGCGGTAACCCAGGGCCTTCAGTGCCGCGATTTGTTCGCGCTGTGTGGCCACCAGCCGCGACACCACCACGTTCAGCAAGAAGGCCGCCACGCCCAGAAAGATTGACGGCAACACGGTGCCCAGCACGCGCTGCTGCTTGATTTCACTGTCCAGGATGGCGTGCGACGCCTGGTCTTTGCGGCCATGGGCTTCACGTCCGCCATAACGGGTGAGTTGCGCTGACAGCGCATCGAGCACTGCATTTTCAGAAGCACCGGGCGCCAGCTTGATCGCCACACGATTAAAAGCACCGTCCATGTCGTAAGCCGCAGCCAGCGCGTCGTGCGGCACCCAGAAGACGCCGAAACCCCGCAGATCGGGCACGCCCTGCAAGCCGGCGAAAATGAACTCTGGCGACAACGCGATGCCGGTGATCTGCAAGCTGCGGCGCTTGCCGTTGATGAGGGCCGACACACGTGCGCCAGGCTGCAGCCCGCGCGCGTCAGCGAATGCCGCCGACACCAGCGCGGGAATGGCTTGTTCAGCCAAGTTCGCCCCGCCTGCGCCGGCATCAAGCGCCTGGCCGTTGCGCAGCAGCACGCGGTTCATGCGCGCGGGCACCAGGGCGTCCACACCGATCAGCTGGCCCAGCACCGGGTCGACCACGCCCGGCAGTTCAATGCGCACCACCTGTTCGATGGTGGTCTGCACATCGGCCACGCCGGGTGTCGTCAACAAGGTCGCGGCCAATGAGTTGGGCGCTCGCTTGACGCTGGCAAACACATCGGCAAAGTGGCCGCTGGCGTAGAAGCGGTCGCGTGCCAGGGCCAGCGAATCGACAGCCGACAAGCTGGTGATGAAGCCGCCCACACCGCTGGCCACCACGAGCGCGATGGTCAGCACCTGGCTCCACATCAGGCGCAGGTCACGCAGCAATTTGCGGTCGAGCGCGGTCATCGGCCCACCCCCGAAGCGGCTGCGCCGCTCCCCCTCAAGGGGGCCGAGCCCGGACATGCAAGGTCCAGTGGACCTTGCTTGCCTGGCGAGGGGCCAGGTCGCAAGACCTGGCGCGGTCTGCAAGACGAGCCCGCGGCCGTCTTCACCACGTCAACTCCGACGGGCTGATCTTGTGCGCGTTCATTTCCACTTTCTGGATGCGTCCGTCGCCCAGGTAAATCACCCGGTCGGCCATGCCTGCAATGGCCGCGTTGTGCGTGATGACCACTGCCGTGGTGCCCAGTTCGACATTGATTTTGGCGATGACTTCGAGCACCAGCTTGCCCGTCACATAGTCCAGCGCCCCGGTGGGCTCGTCACACAACAGCACGTCGGGGCGTTTGACGATGGCCCGCGCGATGGCCACGCGCTGCTGTTCGCCGCCCGACAGCTGGGCCGGGAAGTGGTCGCGCCGGGGTGTCAGGCCCACACGTTCGATGGCCTCGTCCACCGGCATCGGGTTGGTGGCAATGTCGGTGACGAGCGCCAGGTTCTCGCGCACCGTCAGGCTGGGAATCAGGTTGTAGAACTGGAACACGAAGCCGACGTGCTCGCGCCTGTACGTGGTGAGCTCGCTTTCGTTGGCTGCCGTCAGCACCGTGTCGCCAAATCGCACCTCGCCGCTGCTGGGCACGTCCAGCCCGCCCAGGATGTTCAGCAGTGTTGACTTGCCACTGCCCGAAGCGCCGAGCAGCACCACAAATTCACCCCGGCGAATTTCCATATCGACATCGCGCAGCGCATGCACTTCGACCTCGCCGCTGCGGTACACCTTGCACAGCGCATGCGCCGAAAAAACGACCGGGGCCTCTGTCATGGCCGGCCTGCCGTGACAACCAGGGTGCGGATTGCGCCCATCACTTCATCGTTATGCCCCACCCAGGTGTGGCCGCCTTGATCGAAGCCCATGAACTGCGCCCCGGCAATTTGGCTGGCGGTGTAGTGCGCGGTGGCAAAGGTGCCGTAGCGGTCATCGCGCGCGCTGATGATGAGCGTGGGCGCGCGCACCGTGTGCAGCGCCGAGGGCTTCAAGTGCTTGCCGACGGCGGTGTCGCTGATCAAGCCCGCCGCGCGCGCAGACACCGGCAGGATGTTGTCGAGCATGCGGTGGATGCGTGCCCGCTCCTGTGGGCTGGCCCCGGTCAGCAATTCAGGCGGCGTGGCCAGCACGACCTTGATGATCGAGTCGCGCGCCACGTGCAGTGCGGCCCAGAACAGAAAGTCCGAACTGATCATCTGCATCATCAGTCGTTCGACCCACGGCGGCATCGGTGGCGCCGAATCGGCCTGCGTGGGCGGCTTGTATGCCAGCGGCACCAGCAGCACCAGCGCGCTCACACGGTCGGGGTGGCGCAGCGCCATCTGCAGCGCTGAAGGTGCACCCGCTGAGCCACCCATCACGGCAGCCTTCGCGATGCCCAGCGCGTCTAGCAGGCACACGTGCGCATCGGCCTGTGCAGGTGCCGATGCATCGGCACGCATCGGTGTGCGCAGGTAGCCGAAGCGCGACATCGCAATCACGCGGATGCCGTGGGCTGCCAGCGGCGCAGCGAAGGCCATGCCCTGGTCGTGGCCGCCGCCGCTGCCATGCACCGCCAGCAGCGGCACGCCGGTTCCGGCCTCTTGATATTCGATCAAACCGCAGCGCGTGTCGATCAGCACACCACCTTGTGCGGCAAGTGCGCGGGCGGCCGTGA
>JAYUPP010000345.1:0-3123 GCA_043760045.1 Betaproteobacteria bacterium | reverse complement strand
CAGCAGATGGGTCTGGCCGCCGATCAGGTCGGTGACGGCGGGTGCACTGCCTTTGTAGGGCACGTGCAGCAGGTCGATGCCGGCCACGCTGTTGAGCAACTCGCCATTGAGGTGCGTGGAAGCGCCCTGGCCGCCACTGGCAAAGTTGGCTTTGCCAGCATTGGCCTTGGCCCAGTCGACAAACTGCTTCAAGTCTTTGGCCGGGTGGTCGGCACGAGTGGCGGCGATGTAGGCGCTCTCGGCGATCTGGCCCACGTAGCTGAACTGCACCACCGGGTCATACGGCTTCTTGGCTTGCAAATAGGGCGCAATGGCAAACGGCCCGGTGTTGGCCACCAGCAAGGTGTAGCCGTCAGGCGCTGCACGGGTGAGTTCGGTGGCGGCAATCACACCGCCGGCGCCGGCCTTGTATTCGATGACCACGGGTTGCCCCAGCGCGGCTTCCAGGCCCGCCTGGATGGTGCGGGCGGTGAAGTCGATGCCACCACCGGGCGGAAAGCCCACGATCAACTTGATGGGCTTGCTGGGGTAGGTGCCTTGAGCCATGACCCATGGCGACGCAACAACAGCGGTCAGTGCGGATACGAAGTTGCGGCGGTGCATGGTGTGTCTCCCAAAGGTTCAACCCATGCTAAACCTTGCCCGTCAGCTCAGACCCGCGAGCAATTCCGCATTGCCACCCGCTGCAGCGGTGTTGATGGTGACCGTCTGCTCGGCGCAAAAGCGGTAAAGGTAGTGCGGGCCGCCGGCCTTGGGGCCGGTACCGCTCAAGCCTTCACCGCCAAAGGGCTGCACGCCCACCACGGCACCAATCATGTTGCGGTTGACGTAAACGTTGCCGATGCGCGCCGCGTCGGCCATCCGCTGTGCCCGGCTGTCGATGCGCGTCTGAACACCCAGCGTCAGGCCGTAGCCCAGCGCGTTGATCTGGCGCACCACGTCCATCACGTCGCCACCCCAGCGCACCACATGCAGCACCGGGCCAAAGATCTCCTGCTTCAGGTCGGCGATGCGCGCCAGCTCAAAGGCCACTGGCGGCACCAGGCGTTGAAAACGCGACGTGACCCGCGTTTCACCCAGCAGCTTGGCACTGCCACGCAGGCGCTGCACGTGGCCGCTGATGCCGGTGAAGGCTTCGTCGTCGATGACCGGGCCGACGTCGGTGGCCAGCAGCGCCGGGTCACCCACGTTGAGCTCCACCAGCGCACCGCGCAGCATCTCGATCACAGCGTCGGCAATGCCTTCATGCACGCACAGCAAGCGCAAGGCGCTGCAACGCTGGCCGGCGCTGCGAAAGGCGCTTTGCACCACGGCGTCGATCACCTGTTCGGGCAAGGCGGTGCTGTCGACCACCATGGCGTTGAGGCCGCCGGTCTCGGCGATCAAGGGCACGATCGGGCCGTCCTTGGCCGCCAGCGTGCGGTTGATGAGGCGGGCCACTAGGGTGCTGCCGGTGAAACACACACCCGCGGCGTGTGGGTGAGCCACCAGCGCAGCCCCCACGGTTTCGCCCAAGCCGTGCAGCAGGGCCACGGCGTCAGCGGGCACGCCCACTTCATGCAGCAGGGCCACAAAACGTTGCGCCACCGCGGGCGTTTGTTCGGCCGGCTTGGCGGCCACCGTGTTGCCCGCCACCAGCGCCGCCGCCACCTGGCCGGCAAAGATGGCCAGCGGGAAGTTCCAGGGGCTGATGCAGACAAACACGCCACGGCCGTGCAGGCGCAGCAGGTTGCTCTCGCCGGTGGGGCCGGGCAGCGTCTGGTCGGCCAGGCGGGCCTCGGCCTGGTCGGCGTAATAACGGCAGAAGTCCACCGCTTCGCGCACTTCGGCAATGCAGTCGCCCAGCGTCTTGTGGGCCTCTTTGACCAACAGGCCGCAGTACTCGGGCAGGCGTGCGTCGAGCAGGTCGCCGGCCCTGCGCAGCAGTGTGGCGCGCTCGGCCACCGAGCGGCCTGACCAGGCGTCGAATCCGGCGTGCAGACGGTTCATGGTGGCGTCGACCGACGCACCATCGGCCATCGCCAACACAGGTACCTGTGTGGCGGCCAGCGCGGCTTCCAAGGGTTCACGCATCGCCAGGCAGGCCAGGTCAGCCCCCGTGGAGTTGGCCCGGGCATCGCCATACAGCGCAACCGGCAACGGCAAAGCCGGCGCAGCCGCCGCGGCCAACGGAGAAGCCAGCAGCGCTTCGGCGCTGACCATCTCATCGGCCAACTGGTGCACAAAGGACGAGTTGGCGCCGTTTTCCAGCAAGCGGCGAACCAGGTAAGCCAACAGGTCGCGGTGCTCGCCCACCGGCGCATAGACCCGGCAAGGCACGCTGCCGTCCTTCAGCACTTCACGGTAAACACCTTCGCCCATGCCGTGCAGGCGCTGCATCTCAAAGGCCGCGCCGGCCTTGTGCGTCAGCTGCAGGATGGCGGCGATGGTGCCGGCGTTGTGGGTTGCAAACTGCGGGTAGATGACAGCGTGGTGGTGCACCAGGCGGGCCGCGCAGGCCAGGTAGCTGATGTCGGTATGGTGCTTGTGCGTGAACACCGGGTAGCCTGGCAATCCGGCTTCCTGGGCGCGTTTGATTTCACCGTCCCAATAGGCGCCCTTGACCAGCCGCACCATGAAGCGCAGGCCATGGTGCTTGGCGATGCGTGCCACCTCGTCCACCACTTCCAGGGCGCGGGTCTGGTAGGCCTGCAGCGCCAGGCCAAAACCCTGCCACTGCGGATGATGCTGCGCGATGTGGGCGGCCAGCGTGTCCAGCAGGTCCAGCGAAACCTCGAGCCGATCGCTTTCTTCAGCGTCGATGGTCAGGTTGATGTTGGCCTGCGCCGCCTGGTCGACCAGGCTCTGCACCCGCGGCAGCAGTTCGGCCCACACGCGCTCGCGCTGGGCGTCTTCGTAACGCGAGAACAAGGCGCTGAGCTTGATGCTGATGCCGTCGGCCGACATCGGTGAACTTGCAACCTTGGACCCCGCGATGGCCGCGATGGCGTTGCGGTAGCTGGCCAGGTAACGCTCGGCGTCGCGTTCGGTGCGCGCGCCTTCGCCCAGCATGTCGTAGCTGAAGCGCAGTTGATGCATGGCTTTGCGCTGGCCAGCGGCTTCGCCCATCGCTTCGCTGATCGT
>JAYUPP010000344.1:0-3124 GCA_043760045.1 Betaproteobacteria bacterium | reverse complement strand
GGGCCGGTTGCGCGCGCTACGCGGCGGCGCTGTCGAGGTGTCGGCCTCGGACTTGCGCGGATGGAATCCGGACGCAGTGGCCGCGCTTCAGGTGGTTGGCCTGCTGGTGCCCGGCCCACCCGCAGTGAGCATTGTTTGCGACGGGTGCGAAGAGGCTTGCGTGAGGCCGGTGCAGGTGGTGGCGAGGGCCAGCGGTGAAGCTGCGGCTTTCGTGCTGTGCAACCTGCGCGACGACATCGACCGTGTGCCGATGGCGCTGGGTGACCTGGGACGGTGGCGGTTGACGGTGCAGTCGCTGGCCGATGGCATGGCAGGCCTGCTGGGGGGCGGTGCAACAAGCACCCACGGCAGCGCTGCGGGCCGCTATCGGCTCGGGTTCGTACCGGGAAAGAAGCAGGACCGCGTGGTGCTGCACTTGCGCTTCGACGACGAGGGGGCGTGCCTTGTGCTGGCCGGCCATGCGCTGGAGGTGCAGGACGCCCTGGTGCTGCGCGGCGGGCGGCTGGACTTCGACCGGCGGCTGCTGGCGCGGTGCGTGGATGCGCCCGCCGATGGCGTGGACGGGGCGGATGAAGCTCCTGAAGACAGGCGCTTGCGGCTGCTGGACCTGGTGGCCAAGGAACGCGCGCGGAGCCCAGGCAAGTTTCTGCAGGCCGCTGCGGACAAGGAAGGCATCACCGTCTATGCCTTGAAGCAGGTCATCTACCGCAAGCCCAAGCCCGTCGGTGCAATTGGCGCCATGGCGCGCAACCTCAGTCACCCTGTTTCGAAGAAACCCAAGACGTAACGCTGACGCGGCCTGCGACAGCAGCCGCAGGACAGGGTTGCAAGACAGCCCCCTGTCTCGCGCCCACTGGCACCTGTTGACCAACGAGGTGCCAAGATGTCGAACACGCTCCTGAGACTTCCGTCTGTCAAGGCGGAAAGCGGCTACAGCCGCAGCACGATCTACCTGCGCATCGCGCAGGGACTGTGGACCCGCCCGGTCAGCCTGGGCCCGCGCTGCGTTGCCTGGCCAGCAGCCGAAGTGGCAGCGCTGAATGCGGCGCGCATCGCCGGCAAGGGCGAGGCCGACATCCGCGCGCTGGTGACGAGACTGCAAGCCGCGCGTGCGCTGGCGCAGTCGGTCTGAGGGGCGCTGCATGAACAGCGCGAACGCCACGCGGGCGGCAACCAGCCCGGTACAAGCCCACAACAACCCACCATCCGCCCAAGTGCTCGCGCGCGCGCATTTGCCCGCCGACTGCCTGGCTGGCCCGCGCACCGCGATGGCCCAGCCCGAAGAACTGGCGGTGATCGTGGCCTACCTGCGCAGCGAACTGCAGCACGCGTTCTATCGCTTCGTGCAGAAGCTGATGGTGGCATGCCATGGCTGACCACCACCCGGCGGCGACCCGCCCGAAACAAGCACGCCTGCCCATGCCCGGCAACTTCCAGCGCTTCGCCTTCAACCGCGAACGCCTGCCCCACCCGGCTGACTTCTACGCAGCCGAAAGCGTCAAGCTGCTGGGCAGCGGCGGCTGGCGCAATGCGCTGTGCCCGTTCCACAAGGACACCAAGCCATCGTTGCGGGTGTTCTTTGAGTCGGGCGCCTTCCGCTGCATGGTTTGCGGCACGCACGGCGGCGATGTGCTGGCCTTCTACATGCTGCGCCACGGCTTGCGCTTCATCGACGCTGCCAAGGCGCTGGGCGCTTGGGAGCCTGCGCGATGACCACCGCAGCACCGACCCTAAAAACCCCGCTTCAGGCGGCGCAGCGCATCGCGGCCAGCGCGATGCGTGACGGCTTCCAGTTTCAGGCCCTGCATGAATTCACCGATGCGGCCGGCCAGCCCCTGCACTGGCGCATCCGCTTGAAGCACCCCGGCACGGGCGAGAAGTGGATTCGCCCGATGCAGCGCTTTGGCGACGGCTTCAAGACGGGTGAACCCAAGTACCCGGACGGCAAGCCGCTGTATCGCCTGCACGAACTGGTGGCTCGGCGTGACGACCTGGTGATCGTCACCGAAGGCGAATTCAAGGCCGACAAGCTGGCGGCGCTGGGCCTGCTGGTGACGACATCGGGCGCGGCAGATTCGGCCGGCAAGACCAACTGGCAAGTACTGGCCAGCCGCGCCGTGCTGATCTGGCCAGACCACGACGAAGCCGGCCAGCGCTATGCCGCTGCGGTGCAGGCCGCGCTGGCGCCACTGGGCTGCACGGTGCAGAAGATCGACGTGGCGGTGCTGGGTGTGCCCATCAAGGGCGACGCGGCGGACTGGCTGGCGGCCCACCCTGACGCCACAGCGGCGGACGTGCTGGCGCTGGCCCGTGAGTGCCTGCCCGAGCCTGAATCACAAGGCAGCGATGCAGGCGGCGACGGGCAGCCCCTTGCCCTGGCGCGTGCCAGCGCGACCACCGCAAAGGCCGACCCCAACACCTGCAAGTACGGCGGCGGCCTGTTCAAGCTGACCGAACAAGGCGTGCTCTTCATCGGCCAGGACGACGATGGCAACGACAAGGCGCCGGTGTGGATTTGTTCGCCCATCGGCGTGATGGCCAAGACCCGCGATGCCAAGAGCGGCGAATGGGGCCGGCTGCTGGAATGGTTCGACGATGACCGCGTGCCGCATCAATGGGCCATGCCGCTGGAATTGCTTGAAGGCGACGGCATCGACTTTCGGCGCGAGCTGGCCCGGCTGGGCCTGCATATCGGCACGTCGCGGCAAGCGCGTGATCTGCTGGCCGCCTATGTCAAGGTCTGGCCGGTGCAACAGCGCGCCCGCTGCGTGGACCGGCTGGGCTGGCACGGCACCGTGTTTGCCACGCCTGCACAAACCATTGGCGAAGCGGACGAACTGGTGGTGTTCCAAAACGCCCATGCCATTGAACCCGCCTTGCGCGTGGCCGGCACGGTGGACGACTGGCGCAACACGGTGGCGGCGCTGGCCATCGGCAACACGCGCTTGGTGTTCGCCTTGTCGCTGGCCTTTGCGGGCACGCTGGCCAACATCGTGGGCGAGGATTCGGGAGGCTTTCACCTGCGCGGCAAGTCATCGTCGGGCAAGTCCACCGCGCTGAAAGTGGCGGCATCGGTGTGGGGTGAACCATCGGCCTATGTGCGGCTATGGCGGGCCACGGCGAA
>JAYUPP010000343.1:0-3129 GCA_043760045.1 Betaproteobacteria bacterium | reverse complement strand
AGCGCTTACGAAGACATCGCCGAGTTCTTCACCAATGATGTCAAAACGATAGACGGCAAGCCCATCTACGGCCACATGGACTACGGCAAAAAAGACCCTTCGCTGGGCTGGCGTTTCACCGACGCCTGGTTGTCGATGGCCGGCACGGCAGACATCGGCATTCCGAACGGCAAACCCATTGATGAATGGGGCATCCGCGCCAGCGCCGACGGTTGCACACCGCAGGGTGCCAGCGTGTCGCGGGGTGGTGCCACCAATTCGCCGGCTGCGGTTTACGCACTGACCAAGTACGTGGACTGGATGAAGAAATATTCGCCCAAAGAAGCCATCGGCATGACCTTCGGCGAAGCCGGCCCGGTGCCTGCGCAAGGCCAGATTGCGCAGCAGATCTTCTGGTACACGGCCTTCACGGCCGACATGACCAAACCCGGCCTGCCGGTGGTGAACCCTGACGGCACACCGAAGTGGCGCATGGCCCCGGGCCCGAACGGCCCCTACTGGAAACAGGGCATGCAAAACGGTTATCAAGACGTCGGCAGCTGGACTTTCTTCGCGGCCCATGACGCCAACCGCACGGCCGCAGCCTGGCTGTATGCGCAGTTTGTGACCGCCAAAACCACGAGTCTCAAGAAGACCATCGTCGGCCTGACGCCCATCCGTGAAAGTGATATCCAGAGCAAGGCCATGACCGACCTGGCGCCCAAACTGGGTGGCCTGGTGGAGTTCTACCGCAGCCCCGCCCGCGTGGCCTGGACACCCACCGGCACCAACGTGCCCGACTACCCCAAGCTGGCGCAGCTGTGGTGGAAAAACGTGGCCGTGGCGGTGACCGGCGAAAAAACGCCGCAGGCCGCGATGGACACGCTGGCCGAAGAAATGGACCAGGTGATGGGCCGCCTGGAACGCGCCGGCATGGCCAAGTGCGCACCCAAACTGAACAAAAAAGAAGACCCCAGCAAGTGGCTCAGCGACAAGAGCGCACCGTGGGCCAAACTGGCCAATGAAAAGCCCAAGGGCGCCACCATCGCCTATGACACGCTGCTCAATGCGTGGAAGGCGGGCAAGGTTCGCTAGCCGTGGAAGTTGGGTGACACGGCCCGGGTTTTGCCCGGGCCTCTCTCAGGCCACGACCTGGGCTTTGCCCGGGTCTGCCTCAATCCACAGCCCGGGCTTTTCTAATCCTGCAAACAGCGCGCCCACTGGCTGAACAGCCGCTGCCAGTGTTGTTCAGCGGCGCCCTTGTTGTAGACGGCGCGGCCCGGGAACACAAAACCGTGTTCGGTGCCGGCATACCAGTCCAGCCGCCACGGGCCGGGTGCGGGTTGCAGCCCCGCCTCCAGCTGCGCCATGTCGTCCTTGCTGGCCCAGATGTCGTTTTCGGCGCAGCCGAAATAACTGTCGCAGCGCAGTTCTTGCGCCACCCGGTGCGGTGAATCTTCGCCCTGCGTGACCATGCGTGCAGGGTGAATGGCGGCGATGCAGGTCAGTCGTTCGGGGAAGGCCACCGCCGCCCACACCACAAAAGGCCCGCCCATGCAGTAGCCCACAGCGCCCACTTTTTTGACATTGGCAGCGGGCAGTGTGTTGATGAAGTTCAGCAAGGCCTGCGTGTCGCACAGCGTGGTTTCGCGGTTCAGCGAGTCCATGTGCGCAAACATCACCTTCATGTTTTCTTCCGTGCGTTCCTGCAGCCAGAAGTCGCGGCTGCGCCGGTAATACAGATTGGGCAACACCACGCAGTAGCCCACTGCCGCAATGCGCCGCGCCATGTCGTGCAGCTCTTCGCGTTTGCCCGGCGCGTCCATGTAGAACAGCACCACGGGGTAAGGGCCACCTTCGTCGGGGTGCACCACAAAGCAGTTCATCGCGCCGTCGGCGGTGGGGATTTCTATGTGCTGTTCGATCATGATGAAGCGCCAGTTGCAGGGCCGTAAGTCAGGGGTTTGTGCTTCGGCCGCAGGCCGGTGCGCAAACACACACATCCTGCGCGTCAACCCTTTTGCCGTGCACACATGGTAGCCGCAGCAACAAAGGGCTTTGCGGCCGCTGCACGCAACCCAGTGTCGTGCCTGACAAATTTCGATACCTTGAACCGCGCCTTCGTCCGCCATGCGTCGTTGCAAATCCTCGCCATAGAAAAGACTGTGGCTGCGGTTTGCGCCTGGCCTGACGAACGAATGCATCGCTTTCATTTGTAGCGAAACTTAGGAGTCACAACACCAGTTTGCAGCCGACCTCACAACCGGATGCAGGGCCACGCGGCTGGGCGTGCTTGAGTGCAACAGCCTGCCAACACCCGGTGTGGCATGAAAAAAAGGGGTGCTGCATGTGCAGCACCCCTTTTCACATCGGCGTTCCCGTTCAGCGGCGGTTTCGTTACCAGACGCCGCTAGCGGGCCGGCCATTCACATCACGGACGAACGGCAATTTCGTTCTTCACCGCTTTGACGCCGTCCACTTTCCAGGTCAGCGATTCAGCAGTGCTGCGCTCGGTGGTGTTCTTGGCGAAACCCGACAGCATGACCGTACCTTTCATCGTTTCAACGCTGATGGCGACAGCATCAACCAGCTTGTTTTCGATGAAACGTGCTTTCACCGCAGTGGTGATGGCGGTGTCGTCCACGTAAGCACCTATCGATTCCTGACCACGGGTGACGGCGCAGCCTGAAGCGGCGACAAGTGCAAAAGAAGCCAACGCGGCGGCGAAGGTCAGGCGGGTGATGTGCAGGCGGGCTTTGGCCAGGCCAGTGAACGCGGGGGTGGTGGACATGGTGGTTCTCCTTCGATGGGTGGTGAGGTGATGGTTTGCACTTCGGTCTGCGGGTGGGCAGTGGGTTCGAGAACAGCTGCGGCCCGCCGTCACAGCCAATGTAGGCAGGTGCCGCTGCCCCTTGCATCAGCCTGCATCGCGTCACCGTGTAGGACTTCAGGCTCTTGCTGCCTTGTGTGGTGCAGCGCACAGATGCAGGCTCATCTGTCGCCCACGCTGCAACCCCTTGGGCTGTGCAATCTTCGCTGGCCCCACCACTTTGGCCGGCGTCAACTATCCTGGCCGCCCGGCGCCAACTATCCTGGCCGGTGGAGGCGGGGGAGTTTATTGATGCTCAGAGTGTGTCTTGGCTGTCTTTT
>JAYUPP010000342.1:0-3134 GCA_043760045.1 Betaproteobacteria bacterium | reverse complement strand
CGACGGCGAGACGCTGACCTACCTGCACTACATCGGCTTCACGAAGCTCGAAGCTGCTGATGCTCTTGGCCATGATGGCGAAGGTCTGCAGCAGCATCTTCATGATGTCGCCGGTGGTGCCGGCTTCGGGCGGCGTTGAAATGTCCACCGCTATCACCATTGCGGCGCCCATCTGGCGCGCATAACGCACAGGCACCGGCGCCACCAGGCCGCCGTCCACATATTCACGCTCGCCTATCTTCACCGGTTGAAATACGGCTGGAACGGCGCTGGAGGCGCGCACCGCAGCGCCAATGTCGCCGCGCTGAAACAGCACGCCAGCACCGCTGGCCAGGTCGGTGGCGACAATGCCCAGCGGCAACTTCATCTGTTCGATGGTCTGGCCACCGGTGTGCAAGCGCGCAAAGCGGGCCAAAGCTTCGCCGCGCAACACGCCGCGCCCGGGGTAAGCCCAGTCGGTGAGCGTGCTCTCGTCCATCGTCAACGCCAGGCTGGCCATTTCAGCGCCGGTGTTGCCATGCGCCAACAGGGCGGCCACCAGGCTGCCGGCAGAAGTGCCCACCACCAGGTCCACCTTGATGCCGGCCTCTTCCAGCGCCTGGATGACACCGATGTGCGCAAAGCCGCGCGCCGCGCCGCCGCCCAGGGCCAGGCCGATGCGCGGCAGTTTTTTGGGTGGCAGCACAGCGGACGGTGGCGGTGGCGGTGGCGGTGGCGGTGCCGGTGTCGGTGCCGGTGCCGGTGCCGGTGGCGGTGGCGGTGGCGGTGGCGGTGGCGGTGGCGGTGGCGGTGGTGCGGCTGCGCTCAACGCGGGGCTGGGCGCTGCGGGGCCCGGTGGCGGGATCGTCGCAGGCAGCACAGGTCTTGTCGCCTGGCAGCCCGCCAGCCCCAACGCGCCGCCAGCTGAGGCCACGAGCGCAAGGCGCCGATGCAGGTTCAAAACGGTCTGTTGGTGATCACGGGTCATGTCAGAGATCTTAAAGATGCCCAGCAAGCACCCATGCTTTAGATTCAATTCGATATAAACAATACACAAATCGATCCTTTTCAGAATTAGCGAAAGTTTCTACAGTGCGGGCTGTTGGCAGTCTTTCACGCTGCCCTGGGCTGCGGGTGTTCATGGACTGGATGGCGGTTGTCAGTGGTTTTGCAGTCGGCGCCATCGTCGGTTTAACGGGCGTGGGCGGTGGCTCTTTGATGACGCCGCTGCTCATCGGCTTCTTTGGCCTGGCGCCGGCGGTGGCCATCGGCACCGACCTCTGGTTTGCGGCGCTCACCAAATCAGGTGGCAGTTGGGCCCACCACCGCCTGGGCCATGTGGACTACCAGGTCACCAAGCTGTTGCTGGCTGGCAGCCTGCCCGCCACGGTGGCCACGATTGCAATCATGCACATCAGCGGCATGACCAAGGCCTGGGGCGGCGCATTGACGGTGGCGCTGGGCGTTGCGCTGCTGCTGACGGCCGTGTCGGTGGCTTGCCGCAGCCTGTGGGCTGAAGCCGGCCTGAAGCTGGAACGCCGGCTGTTGCCGCACCGCGACGCGTTGACCGTCGCCAGTGGCGCGCTGCTGGGGGTGCTGGTGTCGCTCAGCTCCATTGGCGCCGGTGCCATCGGCGCCACGCTGCTGCTGCTGCTGTACCCGCGCCTGACGGCGCACCGCATCGTCGGCACCGACATCGCCCACGCCGTGCCGCTGACGCTGGTGGCTGGCATCGGGCATGCCTTTTTGGGCCATGTGGAATGGGCGCTGCTGGCGGCGCTGCTCGTCGGCTCATTGCCCGGCATCTGGCTGGGCGCCCGCCTGACGCGCGCCATGCCTGAACGCCTGGTGCGCGCGGTGCTCTGTGTTTCGCTGGTGGGCGCCGGCGTCAAAGTTCTGGTCTGAGGATATTTTCATCATGTACACCTACACCCCCCATGACCGCCAGATCGTGCACGAACGTGCGGCGCAATATCGCAGCCAGTTGCAACGCCACCTGGCTGGCGAGCTGCCCGACGAACACTTTCGCCCACTGCGCCTGCAAAACGGCTGGTACGTGCAGCGCCACGCGCCGATGCTGCGTGTGGCCGTGCCTTACGGCGAACTGAACAGCCGCCAGCTGCGCCAGCTGGCCGTGATTGCACGCGACTTTGACCAGCAACCGGATCCTCAAAACCCGGGCAAGTCCGAAGCACGCGGCGGTTTTGGCCACTTCACCACGCGCCAGAACATCCAGTTCAACTGGATCCCGCTGGAACGCAGCGCCGACGTGATGGACCTGCTGGCGGCTGTGGACATGCACGGCATCCAGACCAGCGGCAACTGCATCCGCAACATCACCAGCGACGCGCTGGCCGGCGTGGCCGCCGACGAAGTGATCGACCCCCGCCCTTACTGCGAAATCTTGCGCCAGTGGAGCAGCTTCCACCCCGAATTCGCCTTCCTGCCGCGCAAGTTCAAGATTGCCGTGAACGGCGCGCACGAAGACCGTGCCGCCACCGCCTGGCATGACATCGGACTAACGCTGAAACGCAATGCAGCCGGCGACATCGGCTTTGCCGTGGCTGTTGGTGGCGGCATGGGCCGCACACCGGTGGTGGCCACGCTGGTGAACGCCTTTGTGCCCTGGCAGCAGATTCTTGTTTTCATCGAAGCCGTGGTGCGTGTCTACAACCTGCACGGCCGGCGCGACAACCTGTACAAAGCGCGCATCAAGATTCTGGTGAAGGCCGAGGGCCAGCGTTTCATAGACGCGGTGAACGCCGAGTTCGCTGCCCTGCAGGCCGACCCGCTGACCGCTTTCATACCGCAAGCCGAATTCGACCGCGTGGCGGCGTGTTTTGTGGCCCCCGTGCAGGCGGAGACCGAAAGCACCGACGACCGCAGCGAGCCCCTGCCCGCCTACATGCGCTGGGCGCAACGCAACGTGCACGCGCACCAGCTGGCCGGTTACCGTGCGGTCACGCTGTCGCTGAAGCGGGCCGGCCAGCCGCCGGGTGATGTCACTGCTGACCAGATGGAGCGTGCCGCCGAGCTGGCCGACCGCTACAGCCAAGGTGAACTGCGTGTCACGCACGACCAGAACCTGCTGCTGCCCTGGGTGCGCGCGTCTGAGCTGCGTGCGCTGTGGCTGGCTGCACGTGAAGAAGGTTTTG
>JAYUPP010000341.1:0-3139 GCA_043760045.1 Betaproteobacteria bacterium | reverse complement strand
CAACCGACTGGCGGGTGGAATACCCGTTCGTGGTGGTGCATCCTGATACTGAGGAAGAAGTCGCGCCGCTGGTCAAAGCATTGATCGAACTCGGTCTGACCATCATCCCGCGCGGTGGCGGCACCGGCTACACCGGCGGTGCACTGCCGCTGTGCTGGAAAAGCGCCGTCATCAACACCGAAAAGCTCGAAGCCATGAGCGAGGTGGAAATGCTCACATTGCCCGGCGTCGCGCAGCCCGTAGCCACCGTGTACAGCGAAGCCGGCGTCGTTACCCAGCGCGTGGCCGAGGCCGCAGAACGTGCCGGTTATGTGTTTGCCGAGGACCCCACCAGCGCCGAGGCCAGCTGCATTGGCGGCAACGTGGCGATGAACGCCGGTGGCAAAAAGGCCGTGCTGTGGGGCACTGCGTTGGACAACCTGGTCAGCTGGAGGATGGTGACGCCGCAGGCCGAGTGGCTGGAGGTCACGCGCCTGAACCACAACCTGGGCAAGATTCATGACGTGCAAACCGCCAGCTTCGAGCTGAAGTACTTCGACGCCAGCGGCAAAAAGCTGCAACGCACCGAACGGCTTGAAATTCCCGGCGCCGCGTTCCGCAAAGAAGGCCTTGGAAAAGACGTCACCGACAAGTTTCTGGCCGTCCTGCCCGGCATCCAGAAAGAAGGCTGCGACGGCCTGATCACCAGCGCGCGCTGGGTGGTGCACCGCATGCCCAAACATGTGCGCACGGTGTGCCTTGAATTTTTCGGCAAGCCCAAAGACGCGGTGCCCGGCATCGTGGAGATCAAGGACTATTTGTTTTCGCTGGCGGATAAAGGTGTCTTGTTGGCCGGCCTTGAACACCTGGACGACCGCTACTTGAAGGCTGTCGGCTACGCCACCAAAAGCAAACGTTCATTGCCGGGCAGCGGCTTGCCGAAGATGGTGTTGATCGGCGACATCGTTGGCGACGATGAAGACGCGGTCGCCAGGGCTACCAGCGAAGTGGTGCGCATTGCCAATTCACGTTCAGGCGAAGGTTTTGTGGCCGTCAGCGCCGACGCACGCAAGAAGTTCTGGCTTGACCGCAAGCGTACGGCGGCCATTGCCAAACACACCAACGCGTTCAAGATCAATGAAGACGTGGTCATCCCGCTGCCGCGCATGGGGCAATACACCGAAGGCATTGAGCGCATCAACATTGAACTGAGCCTGCGCAACAAGTTGGAACTGGCGCAGGCGCTGCTGGCACTGTTTGCACCTGGTGCGGAAGGCGAAACAAACACGAAACGTTTGCCGCTGGGCAAAAGCGACGACGCGGGCGACATCCCCAGTGCCGAGCTGCTGGAAGACCGTGCGCAGCAGGCCCACGCGCTGATCAGTGTTGTGCAAACGCAGTGGCAGCACTGGCTGAACAACCTGGACGTGGTGCAGCCCGGCGTGGGCGGTGAACCCGGCGAAACCGCTTTCGCCCGCCTGCAAGACTGGCGCGACCGCGCCAGCTGGAAAACGCAGATCTTGAAACCCCTGCAGCAGTTGTTTGCAGGCAATGCCTTTGAGCCCATCCTGGCTGAATGCCGGCGCATCCACCAAGAGGTGCTGCGCGGCCGCGTCTGGGTGGCCTTGCACATGCATGCGGGCGACGGCAATGTGCACACCAACATCCCCGTCAACAGCGACAACTACGTGATGCTGCAAACGGCCCACCAGGCGGTGGCCCGCATCATGGCCTTGGCACGCCGGCTGGACGGCGTGATCAGCGGCGAACACGGCATTGGCATCACCAAGCTCGAGTACCTGAGCGACGAAGAGCTGGCGTCGTTTGCCGACTACAAACGCCGGGTCGACCCCGAAGGCCGCTTCAACAAGGGCAAGCTGCTGCGTGCGGTGGCGGGAGACGCGCCGCAGGCCTGGGGGCCGCTGCAAGACCAGCCGCGGCGAGCCGACCTGGGTGCGGCCTACACGCCCAGCTTTGGGCTGATGGGGCACGAGTCGCTGATCATGCAGCAAAGCGACATCGGCGCCATCAGCGACAGCATCAAGGACTGCCTGCGCTGCGGCAAGTGCAAACCGGTCTGCGCCACCCACGTGCCGCGTGCCAACCTGCTGTACAGCCCGCGCAACAAGATCCTGGCCACCTCGCTGCTGATCGAAGCTTTTCTGTACGAAGAGCAAACGCGGCGCGGCATCAGCGTCAAGCACTGGGAAGACTTTGAAGACGTGGCCGACCACTGCACGGTGTGCCACAAGTGCGAAAGCCCGTGCCCGGTCAAGATCGACTTCGGCGACGTCACCATGAACATGCGCAACCTGCTGCGCAAGATGGGCAAGAAGAGCTTCAAGCCGGGCAACGCGGCGGCGATGTTGTTCCTGAATGCCACCAGCCCGCAGGCCATCAAGTTGATGCGCCTGGCCATGGTGGGCGTGGGCTTCAAGGTGCAGCGTTTTGTCAACGGCCTGATGCGGCCCGCGGCGCGCAAACAAACGCGCTCGCCGCCGGCTACGCTGGGCGTGGCGCCGATCAAAGAGCAGGTCATCCACTTCATCAACAAAAAGATGCCGGGCGGGCTGCCGAAGAAGACCGCACGGGCCTTGCTCGACATCGAGGACAAGGACTACGTACCGATCATTCGCAACCCGCAGGCCACCACCGCCGAGACCGAAGCGGTCTTCTACTTTCCCGGATGTGGCAGTGAGCGCCTGTTCAGCCAGGTCGGCCTGGCCACCCAGGCGATGCTGTGGCACGCCGGTGTGCAAACCGTGTTGCCGCCTGGATACCTGTGCTGCGGTTACCCGCAGCGCGGCAGTGGCCAAGCCGACAAGGCCGAGAAGATCATCACCGACAACCGGGTCTTGTTTCACCGCGTGGCCAACACGCTGAACTACCTGGACATCAAGACCGTGGTGGTCAGCTGCGGTACTTGTTTTGACCAACTCCAGGGTTATCAGTTCGAAGACATCTTTCCGGGTTGCCGCATCGTGGACATCCACGAGTACCTGCTGGAAAAAGGCATCCAGCTGAATGCATCGCAGCAGGCCGGCTACCTGTACCACGACCCCTGCCACAGCCCCATGAAGCAGCAAGACCCGATGAAGACGGTGAAGGCGCTGCTGGGCCCGAGCGTCATCAAGAACGAGCGCTGCTGCGGCGAAAGCGG
>JAYUPP010000340.1:0-3139 GCA_043760045.1 Betaproteobacteria bacterium | reverse complement strand
ACCGCGCTTAATGAGCCGATTGCAGCGGCCGGGGCGCCGCTACTTGGTGCTCACCAGGCCGCTGTCAGCACCCACCAGCCAGTTGCGCAGGCGCTCAGCATCACCCATGCGCGAATACTTGCCGGTGGAATCCAGCAGCACCATGATGAGTTTGCGCCCTGCCATCTGTGCCTGCATGACGAGGCAGCGGCCAGCTGCTGAGATGTAGCCCGTTTTCTGCAGGCCGATCTCCCATTCGGGGTTGCGCACCAAGCCGTTGGTGTTGCGAAACTGAACCGACTTTTCACCCATAGCCACCACCATTTCGAGCGATGTGGACAGCTCACGAATCACCGGGTGCAACGACGCCGCCTTCACCAGCCGCGTCAAGTCTTGGGCGCTGGACTGGTTGGCGTCCGACAACCCTGTGGGTTCCACGTAACTCGTGCGGCTCATGCCCAGCGTGCGCGCGGTGCTGTTCATGTCGCTGACAAAACGTTTCATGCCGCCGGGGTAGGTGCGGCCCAGCACATGGGCAGCCCGGTTCTCAGAAGCCATCAACGACAGATGCAGCATTTCACCGCGTGTCAACTGCGTGCCTTCTCGCAAACGCGACTTGTTACCCAGGGTGGCCTGCACGTCTTCCGGGTCCACAGTCAGCAACTCGTCCAGCGGCAGCGCCGCTTGGGTGACCACCAGCGCCGTCATCAGCTTGGTGATCGATGCAATCGGCAGCACAGCCTGAGGGTTTTTGCTGAACAACACCTCGCCGGTGTCCTGGTCCACCACCAGCGCCACGCTGCTGCGCAGTTCCAGTTCGTCGCCAGTGGCGTGCAGCCCGTAGAGCTGGCCAAACGAAGGCTTCGGAGGCTCAAGCTTGACGATGGAACGGCGCGCATGGCGCTTGTCCACCCGCAAGCCCGGGCCCTGAATGTGGCGCCCCGACGCCGTGACCGAGGTTCTGCCGGCCTTGGCCGTCAAGCGGCTGCTCACCGCGCGCTTGGCAACCGATCGCGATGCAGTCGGGCTCTCTAGCCTGACGCGCGAGCCGGGTTTTGCAGCCACCGCCGCGCGGGCAACTTTGCCGAGCTTGGCTTGCGCCTTGGCCTGCGGTTTGCCTTTCGCCGCAGCGGGCGCAGCCGCTGCCTTGCGCACTTTGGCGTCAGCAGGGGTCGGCATCAGCAGCGCCACCGCAACCATCACAAAAGCCGCCATCCAGGCATTTGCCGATCGGCCCAACCTAGACCAAAGAACTGAAATCTTTCTGTTGATGCGGGTGGTTGACAAGGGCATCTTTCTGGTGCGAATCCGTCCGGAAGTGTAGGTTACCGCTGAAAACCAAGCAAGATCAATCGCTTACGTGGTTTTCCTAAAGTGTCACCCTCAAATGCAGGGGTGCAGCCGCCATCAGCCTTGCGCTGCAACCTTGTCGGCTTTGCTGTGCAGCTTGTTCAGCGCCGCCAAATAGGCTTTGGCCGAGGCCACCACGATGTCAGGGTCGGCACCTACGCCGTTGACGATGCGCCCGCCCAGTTGCAGCCGAACAGTCACCTCGCCTTGCGATTCTGTGCTGCCCGATGTGATGGCGTTGACCGAATAAAGCATCAATTCGGCGCCAGTCTTTAGTTTGGTTTCGATCGCCTTCAGACTGGCATCCACCGGCCCGTTGCCGTCACTTTCGGCGTGGTGTTCCAGCTCACCCGCTGCAAATGCGACCTTGGCGTGGGGGCGCTCACCGGTTTCGCTGTGCTGCGCCAGGGCCAGCAAGCGGTAGTGTTCTTGCACATGCGTCACGCTTTCGTCGCCCACCAGCGCCAGGATGTCTTCGTCGTAAATCTCGCTCTTGCGGTCGGCCAGGTCTTTGAAGCGCGCAAAGGCGGCGTTGATCTCGCCTTCCGATTCCAGCACCGCCCCCAACTCTTGCAGGCGCTGCTTGAATGCATTGCGGCCCGACAGCTTGCCCAGCACGATGCGGTTGGCCGCCCAGCCCACATCTTCGGCGCGCATGATCTCGTAGGTGTCGCGCGCTTTCAGCACACCGTCCTGGTGGATGCCACTCGCATGAGCAAACGCGTTCGCACCCACCACTGCTTTGTTAGGCTGGACCAGAAAGCCTGTCGTCTGGCTGACCATGCGCGAGGCCGGCACGATCTGCGTGGCGTCAATGCCGATGTCGAGGCCGAAGTGGTCGCGCCGCGTGCGCAGCGCCATCACCACTTCTTCCAGTGAACAGTTGCCGGCCCGTTCACCCAGGCCGTTGATGGTGCATTCAATTTGCCGTGCGCCGCCCAGCTTCACACCCGCCAGCGAATTGGCCACCGCCATCCCGAGGTCGTTGTGGCAATGCACGCTCCAGATGGCCTTGTCGCTGTTGGGAATGCGCTCGCGCAGGCTGCGAATGAATTCGCCGTACAGCTCGGGAATGGCATAACCCACGGTGTCGGGGATGTTGATGGTGGTGGCACCTTCGTTGATCACGTCTTCCAGCACCTGGCACAGGAAGTCGGGGTCTGAGCGGTAACCATCCTCGGGCGAAAACTCGACGTCGCCACACAGGTTGCGCGCAAAGCGCACCGCCTGCACCGCCTGCACGTGCACCTGCTCGCGTGTCATGCGCAGCTTTTTTTCCATGTGCAGTTCGCTGGTGGCGATGAAGGTGTGAATGCGCGCGCGCGCCGCACCCTGCAGCGCCTGCGCCGCGCGCGAAATGTCGCGGTCGTTGGCGCGTGCCAATGAACACACGGTGCACTCGCGTATGGCCAGCGCAATGGCATGCACGGCGTCGAAGTCGCCATTGCTGGACGCCGCAAAACCAGCCTCGATGACGTCCACACGCAGCCGCTCCAACTGGCGCGCGATGCGCAGTTTTTCGTCCTTGGTCATCGAAGCGCCGGGCGACTGTTCACCGTCACGCAGCGTGGTGTCGAAGATGATGAGCTTGTCAGACATGGTTTTTTTCCTGAGTTGATTGCGAAATCTGCGCAAGGCCTGCCCTGCGCAGGCCGCTGAACAAGGCTGTGATCGCGGCGTTGACGATGGGGGTGTCGATGCCCACGCCAAAGCAGGCTGCGCGCTCGTCCACGCGCAATTCAACATAAGCCACGGCACGCGCTTCGGCGCCCGAGCCGATGGCGTGTTCATGGTAGTCCAGCACGCGCAG
>JAYUPP010000339.1:0-3140 GCA_043760045.1 Betaproteobacteria bacterium | reverse complement strand
TGTCAAGCGGTGGCAGGTTCATGCAATTACGCTCCGGCAAATGGCTGCGGTAGACCGTTCAATTGTGTCGAGGTTCAATGCGGTGACAAGCGCCGAATGCCCGAGCGTTTGACCGTAGCAAAGATGCCGTCGCGGTACAGCAACGCTTGAGTGCGTTGGGATCAAGCTGAAGCGGTCAGAACCTGACGATGTCAGGCAGCGGCATTCGAGGCCTGGCTGCGACTGCTGCGGCGGATGCGGCGCATCGGGTTGGATGCTGCGAGCCGCCATGGCTGGCCGGCGGCAAGCAAACCCCAACCGCCGGCAAAAACCATTCGGTGATCAGCAGCGGTACGCCGCACCGGGTGAATACCGAGCGGCGGTACCACCGCGGCGCGCTGGGCAGCGCCAACCTGGCAGCCAGCCGACGCGCGTGCAGCGGCTCCATGCGGCCGCTGCCCAAGCGATGGCAATGCGCTGCTCGCAGCCCGAACAACAAGTCGGCCAACGGCCGGCTGCCCAGCCCGCGCAACGCAGCCCACGCCAAACCTGCCTGCACCGCGGGCAGCACCGTGCGCGCGACCACCAGCGGTTGGCCATCGCCCCACAACACCACCTCGCGCACATGGCAGCGCAGCACCCGCACACCATCGCGGCGATCGACGCCGGGCTCGCCGCAGTTGGCATACCGCCCACGATCGGGATCACGACCACGATCACGACTGCGCAGCCGTCGCAACAACGTCAATTCATCGGGCCGCCCGGCAGCCGAGCCCTGCTGCCACACACGCACTTCGAAGCGGCCGAATGCCTGCGTCAGTTGTTGACTCAGCGAGCCTCCGCACTGCAGCCACGCACGCAACGCGCGGTCTACCGGTTGAGGTTTCACCGCATCACAACGAATGGCACCGCAACCTGGTGCGACCTCACGCGGCACGTTCCTTGACCAGAATCGTGCCGCGAGCGACCACCGCCGCTTTGCCGGAATCGACCACCGCACTGCCGTCGAGTTGCACCAAGCAGCCGCGTAACGCGTCCTTCCAATCAACGCTGGCAACGCGCCATTGCAGTGCAATGCTCTGATCGGCAAACACCGGACTTTTGAATGCGAAGTTCATGTTCAAGCACAACATTTCGCGCGCGATGTCGTTGTGGTGTGAAGGCGTGTGCTCATCGCGTGAGTAGTACGTGGCCAGCAGACCCATCAACGCTGCGCTGGTTTGCTGCCCACTGGCAATGATCTTGCCGAAGCGCGCCCGCCGGGCCACCTCCGTATCGGTGTGCAACGGGTTGTGGTCGCCGCTCAAGCGTGCGAATGTGGTGATGTCGTCGTGCGAGAAGCACACCGTTTGGGTCAGCGTTTCACCGACGAAAACCAATGCCGCTGGATCTGTTGTCTGCATGGGAGGAGAAGGAGAAAAATGTGGAGTGCGCTGCACTAGCGGCGAGCAAACCAGAGCTGCCCGAGCGACTCACGCCGCATGGCGGACCAGCGGCACGAAGCCAGGCGCATTGCGCAAATTTTCGAACCGCTTGGCTGCCTCATACGGAAAAACATCGTGCACATGACCAGCGGCGATGCGATCTTTGTGCGACTGCCAAAACGCGGCATCGAGCAAATCGGCATGGTGCTTCATGAACACCTCACGCACCTTCAGATTTCCCAGCAAGAACGGTGCAAAGGTTTCCGGAAACACATCTTTCGGGCCCACGTGGTACCACACCTCACCCGACATTTCTTCTTCTTCGTTGCGTGGCTCCGGCACGCGGCGGAACTGGCAGTCGGTGATGTACTCGATCTCGTCATAGTCGTAGAACACCACCTTGCCGTGGCGCATGACCCCAAAGTTCTTCCACAACATATCGCCCGGAAAAATGTTCGCAGCCACCAGATCTTTGATCGCGTTGCCGTATTCGATCACCGCGTGCGCCATTTGCTCGGTGTTGTTGGCAAGCGCGGCTTCTTGCAAGTAGATGTTCAGCGGAATCATGCGGCGTTCGATGTACACATGGCGCAGCACCAGATCGGTGCCGTCTTCTTCCAGCAGGCTCGGGCAAAACTTTTTCAATTCGGCCACCAGTTCGTCGTCGAAGCGTGACCGCGGAAACGCCACGTTGCTGTACTCCAGCGTGTCGGCCATGCGTCCGACCCGGTCGTGCTGCTTGACCAGCAAATACTTGCTTTTAATCAGCTCGCGCGTGGTGTCTTTGGGCGGCGGGTAGAAGTCTTTGATGACTTTGAACACATACGGAAACGACGGCAAATCGAACACCAGCATCACCATGCCCTTGATGCCCGGCGCGATGCGAAATTGGTCTGATGAATGCCGCAGGTGTGCCAGAAAGTCGCGGTAGAACAAATTTTTGCCCTGCTTTTGCAAACCCAGCGCGCTGTAGATTTCATTGCGCGGCTTGCGCGGCATCAGGGTGCGCAAAAACTGCACATATGCCGACGGCACCTCCATATCGACCATGAAATATGCGCGCGCAAAACTGAACAGCAACTGCAGTTCGTCTTCGCCAAACAGCACGGTGTCGATCGCCAGCGGGCCGGCCGCGGTGTGCAGGATCGGTAGCGCAAACGCAATCTCGCGATAGCCGTTGATCACCTTGCCAACCAGATACGCGCCCTTGTTGCGAAAGAACAGCGAGCTCAGCACCTGGATCTGAAAGTTGGCGCGCGGCTGGTAATCGCCCAGTTCGCTCTCGACGGCGCTGAGCACCTGGCCGATGTCACGGTCGAGGTCTTCGAACGGGTGTTGCAGTGCGAAGCCATCAACGATGCGCCGCCAGGTCGCGTGCAGCGTGTCCTTGGTCGGGTAGTACGCGCGGTAGGTCGGCGTTGAACTCGGCGCGTCGTCTTCAATGTATTCGGTCGACACCGCCGGTCGCACAAAAATGAAGTCGTTGTTGAAGTAACTGCGGTCCAGAATTTTGGTGCTGACCGAGTTGAAAAATGTTTCCGCCAGCTCCGGCTGGTGGTGGTTGATCAGCAGGCCGATGTATTGCAACTTGACCTGCTGCCACACCTCGGAGCTGAGCGCGTGCGCCTTGAATTCGGTTTGCAAATGGTCGGCCGCCTCGGCCACCCGCGCGTCATAGAACTCGATGCGTTCACGCTGCCCGCGTTGCTGGCCATGCCAGTCGGAGGCCTCGAACCG
>JAYUPP010000338.1:0-3146 GCA_043760045.1 Betaproteobacteria bacterium | reverse complement strand
GTCTGCAGCGCGGTGATGGTGCGAAAGATCAGCGCCACGATGATGCTGGGCATCAGCATGGGGATGGTGATGCCCCAGAACTGTTGCCAGCGGGAAGCACCGTCCACCTCAGCGGCTTCATACAGCGACTTCGGAATCATCTGCAAGCCGGCCAGCAGAATCAGCGCCATGAAGGAACTGGTCTTCCAGACGATGGCGATGCAGATGGCGGCAAAGGCCCAGTTCGGCCGCAGCAGCCACATGGTGGGCTCGGGCGCACCGAAGCGCCGCACCACATCATTGACCACGCCGTATTCGGTGTGAAAAAACCAGGCAAAGATCAAACCCGCAAACGCCAGCGGCAGCGCCCACGGCAGCAGCAAGGCCAGCCGCACCGGCCACTGGCGCTTGAACGGCAGGTTGGCCAGCATGGCCAGGCCCAGCCCCACCACCAGCGCACCGGGCACCGTGATCAAGGTGATGAGCACGGTATTTTTCGCAGCGTTCCAGAACTCGGCGTCGGCAAAGACCAGTGCGTAGTTCTCCAAACCCACGAATTTGGCCGCGCCACCGCCGCCCGACAGGCGCAGGTCAAAAAAACTGTTGAAGATGAGCTTGCCGATCGGGTAGACCACGATCAGCGCCAGCAGCACAAAGGCCGGCGCCAACAGCATGATGCCCAGCGTCTTTTCGCTGGGGTCACGCAGTCGGTCAAACAGACCGGGGGCGACGGGGGTGGTCATCAAAGGCTTGGCTCGGCTTCAGCGCGCTGCGGGCGAACTTTCAGCACGACATCGGTTTGCACTCAGCGAGCACTCAGCGAGCACTCAGCGCATCACCCGCGCCAGGCGCGAGGCGATCTCACCGGTGCCTTCATCGGGCGTCTTGGTGCGCGCCAGCACCGCGCTGGTGGTGGTGCGGATGATGTCGCTCACCTGGCCGTAGTCGCGGCTCATCGGGCGGCTTTTGCCCACCGTGACCACGTTGGCCGCGTCCTTGAACCAGGGCACGGCCTTGACCACATCGGCGTCGGTGTAGACGCTGGCATAGGTGGGCAGCAAAGAGCCCTCCACGGCCAGGAACTTGCTGGCCTGCGCACCGGCCATGTGCTTGACCAGCTTGGCCGCCTCCGCCTTGTGCTTGCTGAACGCGCTGACCGCCCACTGCCAGCCGCCGATGCAAGTGGCGCTCTTGCCACCGGCCATGGCCGGCAGCGGCATCACGCCGACCTTGCCTTTGACGGTGGAGTCGGCGTCGTCCTTGAAGCGGTCCCAGGCAAAGCCCCAGTTGATGCCAAACACCACCTGTCCGGCCTTGAATTCGTTGACCGTGTCGCCGGTCTTGACCTCGGCCACGTTCTTCTTCACCACCCCGGCGTCGACCAGGCTCAGCCACTGCTGCAAGCCCTTGGCGGCGGCAGCGCGGTC
This sequence comes from Betaproteobacteria bacterium, assembly GCA_043760045.1. GTDB lineage: Bacteria > Pseudomonadota > Gammaproteobacteria > Burkholderiales > Burkholderiaceae_C > Rubrivivax. The sequence continues at coordinate 1,740 of JAYUPP010000338.1, read as the reverse complement.
CAGCGTCAGCTTGCCGGATGCATCGTTGAATTCCTTGCCTTGGCTCCAGTAGGGCAGCAAAAAGGTGCACACCGCGCCTTCGATCGGCGCGCCCTGAATGGACAGCCCTTGCAGATTCGGGTTGCCTTCGGCGGCGGTGATTTTCTTGGCTGCGGCGGCCAATTCGTCCCAGGTCTTGGGCTCGGCCACGCCGTGCTTGGCCAGCAGGTCCTTGCGGTAGTACATGAACATCGCGTCGGCAAAGGCCGGCATGGCTGCCACCTTGCCGTCCACCACGTTGGAGCTGGCGTAGACCGGCAGATAGGGTTTCATCGCCGTGGCGCCATCACCCACATAGGCGTTCAGCGGCTCCAGCCAGCCGGCGCCGTAGTACTGCGCGGGGTTGACGATGTCGATCAGGTAGATGTCAATCGTCGGGTCTTTGGCGTTGAGCACGGTGCTCAGGTACTGACGCTGCAACTCGCTGGTGGAACCACCGGTCTCGACTTCGATGGTCACGCCGGGGTTGCTCTTGCTGTACTCCTCAAACAACTTCTTCATCAGGTCGGGGCGCTGCTGCTGGCCTCCCGAGAACACGCGCAGCTTGGTCTGCGCCAGACTGGGCAAGGGCATGCTGATCAGCGCGGCGGCGAGCACGGCGCACAGCGACAGCTGACGCCGCGAGAGGGGGAGCAACGGACGGCGGCTGGATGGAAGGTTCATGGCAAGCTCCTTAAATCGCGACGCCGCTGGTGGCGTCAAACAGGTGCAGGTGTTGCGGGCTGAGAAACACGTCCAATGCTGAACCGGGTTTCTGTTTGAAAGAGGCTGGCGCCCGGGCCACCATTTCGGCCTGGCCGATGCGCAGCGTGACCAAGGTTTCGGCGCCCAAGGGTTCCAGCAAGGAAACTTCAGCCGCCACCCGCTGGGCGTCGGCGCCGGTGGGCGTGAGGCTGAGGTTTTCAGGGCGCACGCCAAACTTCAGCTTCGGTGCGGTCGCAGCGCGTTGGGCCAACTCCGCCGGCACCACGATCTGCGCGCCGCCCAGGTCGACGCGGCCGTCCAACAAGGAACAATCGGCCAGGTTCATCGGCGGCGCACCGGTGAAGCCGGCCACAAACAGCGCAGCGGGCCGGTTGTAGATGGCGTCGGGTGTGTCGTACTGCATCTTGTGCCCGCCCGACAGCACGGCGATGCGGTCGGCCAGCGTCATGGCTTCGGTCTGGTCGTGGGTGACGTAGATGATGGTGGCACCCAGGCGCTGGTGCAGGCGCTTGATCTCGCTGCGCATTTCATTGCGCAGCTGGGCGTCCAGGTTGCTCAGCGGCTCGTCAAACAAAAACACCTTGGGCTCGCGCACGATGGCGCGGCCAATGGCCACCCGCTGGCGCTGGCCACCGCTGAGTGCGGCCGGCCGGCGCTGCAGCATGTGGTCGATGCGCAGCAGCTTGGCGGCGTCCATCACACGGCGTTCGATCTCGGCATCGGGCGTCTTGCGCAGGCGCAGCCCGAAGGCCATGTTTTCATACAGCGTCTTGTGCGGGTACAGCGCGTAATCTTGAAACACCATCGCGATGTCGCGGCTGCGCGGCGGCAGGTCGTTCACCACCTGGCCGTCGATGCGCACCTGCCCGCCGCTGATGGGCTCGAGCCCCGCAATCATGCGCAGCAGCGTGCTCTTGCCGCAGCCGCTGGGGCCGACGAAGACGACAAACTCGCCGTGGCGGATTTCCAGGTCAATGCCGTGGATGACCTGCGTCT
>JAYUPP010000337.1:0-3148 GCA_043760045.1 Betaproteobacteria bacterium | reverse complement strand
GCCGGGCCTGCCGCAAGGCATGGTGATAGGCCAACACGGCTCGTGGAACCGCAGCCAGCTCAGCGGCTACCGGGTGGTGCTGGTGCCCTTCATCGACGGCAAACCGGCCGGCCCGCCGCAAGACATCCTGAGCGGTTTTCTGGCGCCCGATGAAAAGGTCAGCTACGGCCGGCCCGTCGGTGTGACGCTGGCCGCCGACGGCGCGCTGCTGGTGGCTGACGATGTGGGTGATGTGATCTGGCGGGTTACCGGGGTTTGATGGGCGCTTGACGGGGATTTGATCCCGGCAACAGCCGCCGCACCCAGCCCGCCATCACAAGCCCAGACTGGCGCGCTGATCGCGCCAGCGCAGCACCACTGCCTTGGCGGCGATGCGCTCAACCAGCACACCGTCGGCCGTGCTTTCACCTTCGCGCACCACCTGGCCACCCAGAATCACAAAACGCGCCGAGGGTGTGTCTGACCACACCGAGCCGCCCACCGTCAGCGCCGGCCATTCGCGCCGCTGATCGGGCGTCAGTGCGGGTGGCAGCGTGAAAGGCAACGCTGCCACGGCCGGTGTGGGGGTGGCCGCCGGCCGCGGCGGCGCTGGCAGCGCCGGTTCCGGCGCCGCTGCCGCAGCTGCGCTGAAGGCGGGCTTCGCTGCCCCTGGTGCTGCAGGCTTGCTCACCGGCTTGTTGGGTGCGGGGGGCGCTGGCGCTGCTGACACCACCACCAGCGGCGGTGGTTGGGGTGCGGGTGCGGGTGCGGTTGCGGCTGTGCCAGCGGCAGCAGGTGAAGACGGCAAGGGCTGCGCTGTTGAGGCTGCAGGTTGAACCACGGGCTTGACCGCTGCAAGCGGCAATGCCGGCCCGCGCATCGCCCACCACGCCAGCGGCACCATCAGCAGCGCCAACAGGCCCGCGCCGGCCAGCGCCCAAAACCAGGCGGGCCGCGCCGCCGGTGCCGCGCCCACAGGGCTGCGCATGCGGTGCGCGCCCGCCAGGCCCGGCTGCGCATGCAGGCCCGGCACCTGGCCTCGTTCACGTTCGGCTTGCGCACGGCGCAGGGCATCAAGGATGTAGGACATGGTGGTTCAGCGTTCCAGGTTCAACGTTCCAGGTTCAGCGGCAACTCGGGCTCGACCACACCGCTCTGGCGGCTGAGCTGCATCAAGGTGATGGGCAAAGCTGCGGCATCACTCGGCAAGCCTTGTGCCACTTGCAGCACGCGCAGACGTTCACGCAGCGGTGCCAGGCCGGGGTCGGGTGCATCGGCGTTTGCAGCGGCAGTTGGGCCGGCGTTCGAGCCAGCAACAGCACCGGCCAGCCGCACCGCGAGCCAGCGCCTGATGGCCGCATCTTCCAGGTTGTCGCGGCTGGCCCGCCAAGCTGGCGGTGTGCGCCACAGCGTGCTGAATTCGCCGCGCCACACCTGCGCCAGCTCGGCCAGCGTCAGGCTGTAGCGCTGCGCGCCCACCTGCAGCGTGGCGCGTTCAGCGTTCAACGCCACCAGTTGCGCATACACGGTGGCGCTTTGCGGCGTGCGCAGCGCCAGCACCCCAGGCCGCGCCAACTGGCGCACCAGTGGCAGGCCGCCGCTGGCGCTGCTGAAGCAGGCCAGCCCGGCCTGCGGCACCGCCTGGCAAGGTTCACCGTCAGCGACGGCCACGTTCCAGCGCAAGGCCAGTTCACGCCATGCCACATTGGCGTTAGACGGCGCGGCGCGCAACAAGGCCGGCACATCGGTGCTGGCGCCAGCGAGAACAGCGGCGGCGGGTGCTGGTGTTGAAGTTGCGGCTGTCTTTGCAGCTGATGTCGCAGCTGTCCCTGCGGTCGCCGCCACCGGCGACGAAGGCGCGGATACCCCCGCCGGCAGGCCACCGCCCAGCGCCGGGTGGCCCGGCTTGCCGCGGCCCAACAGCACCAGCAGCAGCAACAACAGCACCAGCCCGAGCGCCATCAAACTGGCCAGCGCCCACACCATGCGCGGTTGCCACCACGGCGGCACGGCGCCGGCCACCGGCGCGGCCAGTGCCGAGCTGCCAGCGCCAAAAACTTCGTGCGCCGCCTGTTCCACCATCTCGCGTGTGGCCAGTTGTTGGCCTTGCCCATACGCGCCCAGCAACGCCCGGTCGGCGAGCAAATTGATGCGCCGTGGCACACCCCCGCTGATGCGGTGCAGCGCCAGCAAAGCCTCGGCGTCAAACGGCAACGGCGCGTTTGGCCCGGCCACCGCCAGCCGGTGGCGGATGTATTGCGGCGTTTCTGCAGCCGCCAGCGCGTCCAGGTGGTAACGCGCAATCACCCGCTGCGCCAGTTGCTCCAGTGCGGGCCGCGCCAGCATGTCGCGCAGCTCGGGCTGGCCGATCAAAACGATCTGCAGCAGCTTGCGTTCCGAGGTTTCCAGGTTGGTCAGCAGGCGCAGCTGCTCCAGCACGTCGGCGCTCAGGCTCTGCGCCTCGTCGATCACCAGCACGGCCTGCCGGCCTTGTGCGTGGCCGGCCAGCAAGTAGGCATTCAGCGCATCCACCTGCGCCTTGATCGTCAGCTCGGCGCCTTCGGCTGCCGCCGGCAAGGCCACGCCAAACTCGTCGCACACGGTGCGCAGCAACTCGGGCACCGTCAGCCTCGGGTTGAAGATGTAGGCCACCGTGCAACTGGCCGGAATCTGCTCCAGAAAACCGCGACACACGGTGGTTTTGCCGGCACCAATTTCACCGGTCAGCAGCACAAATCCGCCACCCGCTGAAAGGCCATACAGCAAATGCGCCAGGGCCTCGCGGTGGCGTTCGCTCATGAACAGAAAACGCGGGTCGGGGGCGATGGAAAACGGCTCTTGCGTGAGGCCGAAAAAGGGCGCGTACATGGGGCTTGAGGATAACGAGGCTGGCGGGTGCAGCGACCCGGTGAACTGCGGGTGAATTTGCAGGCGCCCCTGACGCCCACCCGGGCCCGGCTCACAACCTGCTCAACAGGCGCCGCAGCTTCAGAAATGCCAGCCCCGCCATCACGGCGTCGTTCAGCGCATCGTGTGCGTCGCGCAGCGGCAGTGCCAGATCGTGCATCAGGGCTGCAAAGCGCAGGTCAATGATGCCGCCACGCCGGTGCGGCGGCAGGCCGCGATTCTTGCAGTCGTGGTACAGCGACGAAACCTCGATCCTGGGCTG
>JAYUPP010000336.1:0-3149 GCA_043760045.1 Betaproteobacteria bacterium | reverse complement strand
GCCCGCAGCGCGGCCCGATTGCCGGCTGGCCCGCCAGTCGCGCCTGGGCTGGAACACCTGGCTCGGTGCACCCCGGGGCGGTGCCGCACCCCGGCTTTCGCTGCAACCCAAACCCGCAACCGCATCGCACTGAAACCATAACAAAGGAACCTTCATGGCCGAGATCAACCGCGTCGCACTGTTTGGCAAGCTCAACGCCCCGGCCTACAAGGCGGTGGAAGGGGCCACGGTTTTTTGCAAGCTGCGCGGCAACCCGTATGTCGAGCTGGAGCACTGGCTGTCGCAGATTTTGCAAAGTGCCGATTCAGACTGGCACCGTGTCATCAAACATTATCAGTTAGATATGTCGGCCCTGGCGAAAGACCTGACCGCCGCACTCGACCGCTTGCCGCGCGGCGCCACCAGCATCAGCGACATCGCCGACACCGTGCCCGACGCCATCGAACGCGGCTGGGTGTACGGCACGCTGCTGTACGGCGACAGCAGCGTGCGCACCGGGTACGTGTTGGTCGGCATGCTCAAAACCAAGAACCTGCGCAGCCACTTGCTGGCCATCAGCCGCCAGTTTGAACGCATCAAGGTGGATGAGTTGTCTGACAACCTGGCCAAGGTGCTGGCCGGCAGCCCGGAAGACGGGCAGGGCGCCAGTGACGGCAGCGGCCTTTCCAGCGGCGCTGCGCCCGGCGAAGCCAGCGGCGCGATGGCGCCCGCTGCGATGGGCAAACAGGAAGCGCTGAAGAAGTTCACGGTCGACCTGACCGAACAAGCGCGCAACGGCAAGATGGACCCCATCGTCGGCCGCGACGATGAAATCCGCCAGGTGGTGGACATCCTGATGCGCCGGCGCCAGAACAACCCCATTCTGGTTGGCGAAGCCGGTGTCGGAAAAACGGCTGTGGTGGAAGGTTTTGCCCAGCGCATCGCGCGGGGCGATGTGCCGCCCAGCCTGAAAGAAGTGGAGCTGCGCTCGCTGGACGTCGGCCTGCTGCAAGCTGGCGCCAGCATGAAAGGTGAATTTGAGCAGCGGCTGCGCAACGTCATCGACGAGGTGCAGGCCAGCGCCAAACCCATCATCCTGTTCATCGACGAAACGCACACGTTGGTGGGCGCCGGTGGTGCCGCCGGCACCGGCGATGCAGCCAATTTGCTGAAGCCCGCGCTGGCGCGCGGCACGCTGCGCACCATTGGCGCCACCACGTTTGCCGAATACAAAAAACACATCGAAAAAGACCCGGCTTTGACGCGCCGTTTCCAGACCATACAGGTTGACGAGCCCGACGAGCCCAAGGCGATATTGATGATGCGCGGCGTGGCCAGCACGATGGAAAAACACCATCAGGTGCAGATCCTGGACGAAGCGCTGGAAGCCGCCGTCAAGTTGAGCCACCGCTACATTCCGGCGCGCCAGTTGCCCGACAAAAGTGTCAGCCTGCTCGACACCGCCTGTGCGCGCGTGGCCGTCAGCCTGCACGCCACGCCGGCCGAGGTGGACGACTGCCGCAAGCGCATCGAAGCGCTGGAAACCGAGCTCGGCATCATCGGCCGCGAAAAAGCCATCGGCATCGACATCGGCAAACGCGAGGCCGAAGCCAGCGAACTGCTGGCAGGTGAACGGCTGCGCCTGGCCGCGCTGGACCTGCGCTGGGGCGAAGAAAAAACGCTGGTGGACGAACTGCTGGCGCTGCGCGCCAGGCTGCGGGCAGGCATCAAGCCCGTGGAAGGCACGGGCAGCATCCTGGAAGCGCAAGCCGCTGACGCTGCCGCCGCGCTGGCGGTGCCTGCTGCAAACCCTGCTGCAAACCCCGTTGAAACTGCGGCTGTCGAAGCCGAAACCCAACGCCAGGCTGACCTGGCGCAACTGAAAGTGGTGCAAGACAAGCTGGCCGCGCTGCAAGGCGAAACGCCGCTGATTCTGCCCACCGTGGACTACCAGGCCGTGGCCGCCGTGGTGGGCGACTGGACCGGCATTCCTGTGGGCCGCATGGCGCGCAACGAAATCGAAACCATCTTGAAAGTGGCCGGCGCGCTGGCGCAGCGTGTCATCGGCCAAGACCACGCGATGGAGATGATTGCCAAGCGCATACAAACCAGCCGCGCCGGCCTGGACAACCCCAGCAAACCCATAGGCGTGTTCATGCTGGCGGGCACCAGCGGCGTGGGCAAAACCGAAACCGCATTGGCCCTGGCCGAAGCGCTGTATGGCGGCGAGCAGAACCTGATAACGATCAACATGAGTGAATACCAGGAGGCCCACACCGTCAGCACGCTGAAGGGCGCGCCACCCGGTTATGTGGGCTACGGCGAAGGCGGCGTGCTCACCGAAGCCGTGCGCCGCAAGCCTTACAGCGTGGTGCTGCTGGACGAAGTGGAAAAGGCCCACCCCGACGTGCACGAGATGTTTTTCCAGGTCTTCGACAAAGGCTTCATGGAAGACGGCGAAGGCCGTTTCATCGACTTCAAGAACACGCTGATCTTGCTGACCACCAACGCCGGCACCGAGCTGATAGCCGGCCTGTGCAAAGACCCTGAGCTGATGCCCGACCCCGAGGGCATGGCCAAGGCGCTGCGCGAGCCGCTGCTGAAAATCTTCCCGCCCGCGTTGCTGGGTCGTTTGGTGGCCATTCCCTATTACCCGCTCAGCGACGAGATGCTGGGCCAGATCGTCAAGCTGCAGCTGAATCGCATCAAGAAGCGCGTGGAAGCACGTTACAAGATTCCGTTCGAGTATGGCGACGAGGTGGTGAAGCTGGTGGTGAGCCGCTGCACCGAAAGTGAATCGGGTGGCCGCATGATCGACGCCATCCTGACCAACACCATGCTGCCCGACATCAGCCGCGAATTCTTGACGCGCATGATGCAGGGGCAAGCCATTGCGGGTGTTGAGGTGCAGGTTGCTGACGGCGCTTTCGCTTATCGATTTGCATAAGCATCAAACGCGACGTGCATAGGCGTTCGCATGGCATTCGTAACAGCGTCAGCCCGCATTAACTTTCATGATGCGGCGCCGCGCCCCGGATCGTGGAAGACATCCACATTAATCTTGCGCAGAAGTTCGCAGCGTTGAACCTGGATTCCGCACTTGGACGCGCCCGAGTGGGCTGCGATGCGGCACGCTGGCAAGGGTGGAGCAGGGAATTCGGGCAGCATGC
>JAYUPP010000335.1:0-3153 GCA_043760045.1 Betaproteobacteria bacterium | reverse complement strand
TGGCCTTCGATGTCGAAGTAGCGCACCTCGCGAAAGTTGAACAGCCGCTCGTAGAAGTCGGCCCATTCGTTCATGCGGCCACGGTGCACGTTGTGCGTGAGGTGGTCGATGTAGGTCAGGCCGTGGCCCATCGCGTTGATGGTGGCGCCGGGCAGCGCTTCGAAGTCGACGTCGAAGAAGCCAATGTTGCCAATGTCACCTTCTTTGGCGCCGCCCTTGCCGCGCCACTTGTCCACCAGGTAAATCAACGAATCGCCAATGCCCTTGATGGCCGGGATGTTGAGTTCGCCGGGGCCGGCGGTGCCGGCATAGGCCCATGCGCCCAGCGACTTGACACGCTCGAAAGCCTGCCGTGCGTCTTGCACCCGCAGCGCGATGGCGCAGATGCTGGGGCCATGCAGTCGTGCAAAGCGCTGCGCAAAGCTGTCGGGCTCTGCATTGACGATGAAGTTGATTTCACCCTGGCGGTAGAGCAACACGTTTTTGTGGCGGTGCTTGGCAATCGCCTTGAACCCCATGCGCTCAAACAGCGCACCCATGGCGGCAGGGTCGGGTGCTGCGTATTCGATGAACTCGAAGCCGTCGGTGCCCATCGGGTTGTCCCAGGGTGTGAATTGCATGCGTGGCCTCGTGTTCAGGTGGACGAATCGCAGACTGTAGGTTGAAGGGTGCGCAGCTTGTCTGCAAGCGATGGCGAACATCATGTCGCCTGCGCATGAAACCTGCAAGAATTGAAAGGATGGAGACAGTTGGCGAGCTGGATAACCTTGATCTGCGCATTCTTCGGGCTTTGCAGGCCAACGGGCGGGCAACCTACGACGACTTGGCAGCCCAAGTGGGGTTGTCGGCCAGCGCCACCCTGCGCCGGGTCAAGCGGCTCGAGGAGTCGGGTGTCATTGCGGGCTACGTGGCCTTGGTCGCACCGGAGCGGGTGGGCCTGGGCCTGACGGCCTATATCAATGTGCGCCTGTCCAAGCACAGCGAACAGCGCAACCCGATCGACGACTTCGCCGCCGCCGTGCAGGCCTGGCCTGAAGTGGTGGAGTGCGCAGCCCTGAGCGGTGACATGGACTACCTGTTGCAGGTGTTGGTGCGCGACATGGCGCACTACTCTCGCTTTGTCATGGACAGCCTGCTGCGGCACCCTTCGGTGCAAGACTGCAAGACCAGCTTCATGATGCGGCGACTCAAAGGCACCACCGCCGTGCCGCTGTAGCGGCAGTTTGTCTCACAACGCAGCACCACCATGGCGGCTGCGGCGGCGCTGTCAACAAGGGGGCTGAAGCACCTTGCGACAATGCTGCCGATGTTGGAATGGATATCGCAGGTGGCCGCATGGCTGCAAACGTGGATGAGCCCTGACGCAGGACTGTGGGGCCTCTTCTTTTCCGCTTTCGCTTCGGCCACGATCTTGCCGGGCTCCAGCGAGGTGGTGCTCACCGCATTGATCACGGCCTATCCCACGCTGGCTTGGTGGGGTTTTTGGGTTGCGCTGTCGGGCAACCTGCTGGGTGCGCTGTTGACCTTTGGCATGGGTTGGGCCAGTCGGCGCGGCTACGAGCGGTTCCAACGGGTTCGTGTTGACGAGCAACACCCACTGGTGCAGCGTTTGCGCCGCATGGGCCCGCCAGCACTGGTGCTGTCGGTGTTGCCGCTGGTGGGTGACGCGCTGGTGCTGGCCGCAGGGTGGTTTCGCCTGCCCTTTTGGCAAAGCATGATGTGGATCGCCGTCGGCAAGGGCCTGCGCTACGGCCTGCTGCTGCTGGGTCTGCTGGGGGTGCTCAGCCTGGGCACTTGAAGCGCCCAAGGCAAGACGATCATGCAGACCGATGCTGCCAGCCGGCCCTGCACGCCAGTGCGAGATGCAAGCATTCCTGACCATGTCCGCGCGCGTCAACAACGCGGCGCGCGACGCCCGGAACATGTGGCCGTTCTCGGTGGTGCAAATGGAAGAACTGATGCGCAAGGTCCAGCGTGAAAAACTGGTCGTGCAGAGCATCAAGCTCAGCGGCCACGCCGACCGTTTGAACAGCACCGGCCAGAACGACGACAACCAGCGCCTGAGCGAAAAACGCGTGGCCGCGGTCCAAGGCCAAGCTGAGCCGGCTGGGCATCGCGCTGGCGCTGATGAGCAGCGCGGCCAGTGGAAACACGCAGCAGATCCAGGGTTGCGAGCAGCGCTTCAAGGCGCAAACGGAGATGCGGGAATGCCGGCTGCCCAGCCGCTGGGTGGGGGTGGTGATCGAAGCCCGACGGCCCAGCGCCCACTGGCGGCGGCGGCGCCGCTTGGCGGGCCGCTCAGTCGCTGTCGATTTCCTGCAGCAGACGCAGCGTTGCGTCGGGCGACATCTGCAGCAGCTCGGCGATGTCGCGCACGTCGTCGGGCAGGGCCGCGTTGTCCCAGCCCTGGGCACTGTGGCGGGCCACGCGAATGGCCAAGAGCACATTGCGCACCTGCGAGGTCGGCTGCTGGGCGTGGTCATCGGTGATGCGCACCAGCAGCGACGGCAGGCGCCACGATTTCATCAAGGCGTGTTGCAGGTCCGCCAGATCAACGTTGAGCACCGCCTTCTGGACCACGGCCGAGCGCAAGGTGCTGTCGGCTTCTTGGCGGCGCTGAATCTCCAGGGCCAGTGACGGCGCGTGCAGCCACAGCAGCAGCTCGGCAAAGTCATGCAGCAGGGCGGCCTCGTGGATGACGGGGGCGTCGTGGTCCATGCGGTGCACCGCAAAGCCGATCGCAAAGCGCGCGGCCCGGTGTGAGCGGCGCAGCACACGCTCAAACCCGGCCGAGGCCTCGGCATGCTGGGCCAGGCGGTCTTGCGCGCTTTCTTGCGGACCGAAGGCGCGGAAGAAGGGCGGTATGCCCAGCATCACCAGCGCTTCGGTCACGGTCTCCACCTCGCTGCCTTCGCGCCCGCGGCGCAGGTGGGCCACGTGGGCCAGCAGCTTCAAGGTCATCAAGGGGTCGCTGACGATGGCCTCGGACAGCAGGTGCGCGTCGATCGCGTCTTCGGTCTCCCGCATGTCGTCCAGCGCGGCTGCGGTGCTGGACAGCACCGGCAAGCGCTGCAGGTTGAACAGCGTTGCCCAGCCGGCCACGTCGCGTGGCGGGCGTTCGGTGAAGGGCGTGGTGGTGGTGGTGGTGGTGGT
>JAYUPP010000334.1:0-8129 GCA_043760045.1 Betaproteobacteria bacterium | reverse complement strand
GTGGGGATGAACCGGCGTTGTTGTCATGCTCGACTACACGCTGGCCGTGTTCCCCACGAGCGTGGGGATGAACCGGGCGATGGCGTCACTTACGGCGGCAGCTTTTGGTGTTCCCCACGAGCGTGGGGATGAACCGGCAAAAATCGACAGCGGGTTCACCAGCAAGGCGTGTTCCCCACGAGCGTGGGGATGAACCGATGGCGCGGACGGGCTGGCCGGCAAAGACGGCGTGTTCCCCACGAGCGTGGGGATGAACCGGAAATCACGGTTGCGGTGCCACTCGAACGCGGGTGTTCCCCACGAGCGTGGGGATGAACCGACACGCCCGGTAATGTCGTTCTGGTTGAGGAAGTGTTCCCCACGAGCGTGGGGATGAACCGGTAGACAGGCACACCCTACAGGTAGATTGTTGGTGTTCCCCACGAGCGTGGGGATGAACCGCTTATTGCAGCGGCAATGTGTGACGACAAGGGGTGTTCCCCACGAGCGTGGGGATGAACCGCCCGACTATCAGTACCTGCCATTCGATAGCGCGTGTTCCCCACGAGCGTGGGGATGAACCGCGTGTACGCGCCACTGGAGTTGCCCCCATCTCGCGGACACCCTTCCCGCTGGAGGTTGGGTGCTCAACGGCCAAGTTAAGGACGCCGTGCGCCATCGTGTATTCCGCACAGGCTTGCGGTTAAACTGAAGGGGGCAAACAGATGGGCTGAGTGGCAAAGCAATTTGCGCAAGGCACAAACAGCATGGAATACAGAACACACGTCATCTTCTCGGGCCACTCGTTTGAGGTGCCGAAAAACATCGTCAGGCTGGACAGCAACAGCACCCACGGGTGGCAGCTGCGTTACGGCGAGTGGACGCTCTATTCCGACCATACCGACGACGGCAGCGGCGCGGCTGCGGCGCTGAAAGCGGCAACGGCCGAATTGGCGCGCCGCATCAACAAACTGCCGGCGCCCACGGGGCTGAAAAAAGTGGCCATGGCGGGCAAGGCCAACGGCATGCCGCTGGGGGTGTCGGGCCCCATCGTGCGGCGGCGCGACGGGCTCCGTTCGGCGCAGTTTTACCTGCAGGTCAACTTCCCGGTTTTCAGCGCCAAGCCGGCCAACCGCAGCGTCTACATCGCCACTGAGAACACGCTGACGCCCGAGAAATACCAAGCCGCACTGAACAAGGCCATGGCGTTGCGCGAAACTGGCGTGCGCAAGTTCAAGCTGGCCACCACCAAGGCCAAACGAGAGCAGGTTGGGGCGTCGAGCGTATCGAACGTATCGAACGTATCGAACGTATCGAGCGGCTCGAGCGTATCGAGGGTCTCAAGGGTCTCAAGCCGGTCCAGCGGCTTGCGGTTTTAGCCCCGCGCCCCGCGCGGTGCGCAGCGCGCAGCTACACGCGCGGCTCGTTCAGCGTGGCGCAGTGCGGCCCGCCGCCCACCCAGTTGGCGCCGAGCGCGTCCACAAACACGATTTGCCGGCCCGGAAATGCCTGCTGCAGCAGGCTGCGCAACCGCTGTTCCACCGCCTGCGGTGTGCCGTGTGCCTCGTAGCCCGGCACCACCACCACGCCGCCCGCAACCACAAAATTCAGGTAGCTGCTGGACGCCACTTGAATGACCGGCTGGCCTTCGCGGCGGCGTTCGCCAGGGGGAAAGAAGTCGGCGCTCCAGTCGGCTGAAAAGCGGTCGTCGGCGGCAGCCGACAGGAAGATGCGGCGCTCCACGGCGCGTGGCACCGGCAGTTTGATGATGCGAAACGGCTGCCCGCCGTGCGGGCCGGCGTCGGTGGCCGCCGCCAGGATGTCGAAGTTGCGCTGCATGCGCAGGCGGTTCAGGCGCGCCACAGTGTGCGCCGCCACGTCGGCGTCATCGGGCCAGGCCAGCAGCACCGTTTTGGCGTCAGCAAAACGTACAAATTCGTCGGTGTGGCCGCCGGTGCCCCAGGCCACGTAATTGCCGGTGATGGTGCTGCGCAGGTGCGGGTCTGAAGCCAGCCCGTCGGCCAGCCAGATGAGTTTTTTGATGCCCGGCAGCGCCTCGAAGGCGGCTTGCAACTGCGCACGCGGCACACCCGGGTTGCGTTGCTGCGCCAGCGTTGCCGACACCAAAACCACGCCGGCGCCGTTGTTTTCGATGCCGCCACCTTCCATGAAGAGGCTGCTGCGGGCCACGCGTGCGCCGGCCAGCCGCGCCATGCGGCGGTCCAGTTCGTCGCGGTTGGCGCCGTCGGCGGCGGCTGCGCAGTGGGCTGCGCGCTGCACATCGCTGCCGTAACGGCGTGTGCACCAGGCAGCCAGGCCGTAGTGGCTCCAGCGGAAGTCGACCAGGCCGAGTTGCGACGCCGGGCCGCGCGTGAACACGGCCGCATCACGCACAAAGTAGATGGCTTGTGGTTCCACCTCAATGCTGACGCGGCGCAAGTCCACACCCACGCCGGCCAGCAGTGTGCGGGCGGCGTCCACATGCGCCGTTTCGGCCACCAGCAGACGCAGGTCCACATGGGCGTGCAGCGCGTGGGCCAGCTGTGCGGTCAGCGCGCTGTGGCCGGCGTCGTAGCCCAGCCAGACGGCGCCTGTGGGCTCAAAGTCGCCCACCATGCGAAAGCCCGCTGCGCTGTCGGCGGGTGCCTGTTCTAACGTTGTTTGTGCACGGCCATCGGCTGGCCCGGATGGGCTGCCAGTGCCGCCCGGCCCGCCGCTGCAGCCGGCCGCCAGGGCGCTGACACTGAAGGCCGCTGCACGGGCCAGGGTTCGCCGTTTGCTGCCGTCAGCGATCAGTTTCATGGCTCGAATTCAGGGCTGCAATTCAGGGCTGCAATTCAGCGCTCGCCGGCCGCCGTGGCGGCCTGTGCCGGCAGGCCCGCCAAGTGGCTGGCATCGGCCCAGCTGTCGATGAAAAGCTGCCCGTCCAGCCAGCGCAGCTGGTTCAGGCCGGTGTTGGGAATCTCGCAACTGCGCAGGCCGCTGATGGGCAGCTTGTTCGCGCTGCGCCACAGCATGTCCAGCACACCGCCGTGGGTCACCAGCACCACGCGCCGGCCTTTGTGCCGCAGCACCACCTGCTGCACGGCGGCCATCACACGGGCGTGAAACTGGCGCAGGCTTTCGCCGCCACCGGGCAGTGCAAAGTCGCCGTCGTGTTGCAGCCACTGCGGCCACAGCGGCGCGTGCCGCGCTTTGATGGTGGGCACGTCCAGGCCTTCCCAGTCACCAAAATGCTGTTCACGCAGGCCGCTCAGCAGCTGCGGCTGCAACTGCCAGGCGCTGGCCAGCGGTGCTGCGGTTTGCTGCGCGCGGCCGAGGTCGCTGCTGATCAACACATCAAAAGCCGAGCCGGCCAGCCGCTGGCCCAGCCGGGCGGCCTGCGCCTGGCCGTTGTCGTTCAGCGGCACGTCAATCTGGCCCTGAAAACGCTGCTGGCGGTTCCAGTCGGTTTCGCCGTGGCGGATGAACAGCAGCTCGGTGCCGGCGTCGGCGTCGGCGTCGGCGTTCGCACCGGTCATGTGAAGAATTTCATGCGGCGAAGTTCATTGGGCAAACTTCATTGGGCAAACTTCATTTGGCAAACAGCTGGCTGCGGTCGCGGAACGACTTGAATTCCAGCGCATTGCCCGCCGGGTCATGAAAAAACATCGTGGCTTGTTCACCCACCAGGCCGGCAAAGCGGATGTAGGGCTCGATGACAAATTTCAGCCCGTGTTGGCGCAGCCGCTCGGCCAGCGCATGAAAGGGCTCCCAGTCCAGCACGACGCCGAAATGCGGCACCGGCACGTCATGGCCGTCCACTTCGTTGTGATGCGCTTTGTCGGGCCGTGGCGGCGCCAGATGGGCCACGATCTGGTGGCCGAAGAAGTTGAAGTCGATCCACTCGGCGCTGCTGCGGCCTTCGGCACAGCCCATCAGGCCGCCGTAGAAAGCGCGTGCTGACTGCAGGTCGTCAACCGGAAAAGCGAGGTGGAAGGGGGCAAAGTGCGCGCGGGCTGAAGCGGTGGTGGTGTTCATCCATCCAAGCATACCGCTGGCACACTGCGCGCCGATGAACCCCCATCACCCAGACTCCGACAAGCCCGCCGAGGCCACGGGCCACACTGCTGTTGCTGCCCGGCCTGGCCTTTGACGCCGAACTGTTTGCGCCCCAGATGCTGGTGGCTTGTTCGATGGGCGGCATGCTGGCGTTTGAGCTGCACCGGCAAGCGCCACACCGTGTGCGCGGCATGGTGCTGCTGGGCACCACCGCGCGGCCCGACACGCCCGAGCTGATCACGCTGCGCAGCAAAGCCTGTGGATTGTTTGCAGCGGGCCGCATGGACGAGCTGCTGCAGGCCAACGTGGCTCTTGCTTTCCACCCCACCCATGCGCGCGACGCGGCCATGGTGCGCCGCTACCTGGCCATGTTGCACCGCGCCGACGCGCAGCAGTTGATCAACCAGAACCACACGGTGTTGGCGCGGGTGGACAGCCGGCCGCACCTGCCGCACGTCCAGGTGCCCGCGCGGGTGGTGTGTGGCGAAGCCGACGGCCTGAGGACGCCTGAACATGCGCGTGAAATGGCCGCTTTGTTGCCGCCGGCGCAAGTGGCACTGCTGCCCGGCGCCGGGCACATGCTGACCTGGGAACAGCCTGCGCGGGTGACGGCGCTGCTGCAGGGCTGGCTGCGGGGCTTCAGCGCTTTCTGACGGCTGTTATGGCTGCTGGCTGCAGCGCAGTTTTGAGGGTCGGCGCGCGCAGGCTGCCGTCATCGGCCACCACCGCCAGCGGGTAGCGCACACCGGCCGCATGGTCCAGCACGCAGCGCAGCACCAGTTCACTGCGCAGGCGCGGCGCGGCTGCGCGTATCTCGGCGAGCGTCAGCCACAGCGTGCGCTCGATGGGCTCGTCCAGCACACGGCCGGCGATGACTTCGCCCACCTTGCCGGCGTAGGCCAAACGCAGATAGGTCACGTCTTCGCCCGTGGCCGGGCGCACAAAACGCGACAGGTAAACACCCACCAACGCGCTGGCGCTGAAAACGCGGGCGGTTTCTTCCAGCGTCTCGCGCGCCACGCCTTCTGCGGGCGTTTCGCCGGGCTCCAGGTGGCCGGCCGGGTTGTTCAACTTCAGGCCTTCGGGGGTGCGTTCTTCCACCAGCAGGTAGCGGGGTGGGTCGAGGCCGTCGTCGATGATGGCGGCCACGGTGACGCTCGGCGACCAGCGGTGGTTGGGGGTCTGCATGGCAGTCATCGTAGCGGGGCAAAGCCTGCAGACCTTGGCGCCGGGTTTGTCGCCAGCAGTGCACCACACAAGCTGTGATAGCTTCGCCCGTCCCATTTCCAACAAGAGCTGTGCCGCGAGGAGGCCCCCATGCTGATTGGCGTTCCGCTAGAGACCGCTGCGGGTGAAACCCGTGTTGCCGTCACCCCTGAGACGGCCAAAAAGCTCATCGCGCAGGGCCACACCGTGCGTGTGCAGGCCGGTGCCGGCGTGGCCGCCAGCGCCACCGACGACGCCTATGCCGCCGCCGGCGCAGCAGTCACCGACCGCGCCGGCGCCTTTGCCTGCGACCTGGTGCTGAAGGTGAAGAGCCCCGGCGCCGAAGAGTTGCCGCTGATGAAAAACGGCACCCACCTGGTGGGCATGCTCAACCCCTTCGACGCCGACAACCTGGCCCGCCTGGCCGCTGCCGGCATCACGAGTTTTGCGCTGGAAGCGGCGCCGCGCACCACACGCGCGCAGAGCATGGACGTGCTGAGCAGCCAGGCCAACATCGCCGGCTACAAAGCCGTGATGCTGGCAGCCGACAAATACCAGCGCCTGTTTCCGATGCTGATGACAGCGGCCGGCACCATCAAGGCCGCACGCATCGTCGTCCTCGGGGTGGGCGTGGCGGGGCTGCAGGCCATTGCCACCGCCAAGCGGCTGGGCGCGGTGATTGAAGCGTCTGACGTGCGGCCTGCGGTGAAAGAACAGGTGGAATCGCTGGGCGCCAAGTTCATCGACGTGCCCTACCTCACCGACGAAGAAAAAGAAGCGGCGGTGGGTGTGGGCGGTTATGCCAAGCCCATGCCCGCAAGCTGGATGGAGCGCCAGAAAGTGGAGGTGGCGAAGAAGGTGGCGGCTGCCGACATTGTGATTTCCACCGCGCTGATACCGGGTCGACCCGCGCCGGTGCTCATCACCGAAGAAATGGTGAAAAGCATGAAACCCGGCAGCGTGATCGTCGACATGGCCGCGCCCGCAGGCGGCAACTGTCCCCTCACGGAAGCCGGAAAAACGGTGGTCAAACACGGCGTCACGCTGGTCGGTGAAACCAATATTCCGGCGCTCGTGGCGGCCGATGCTTCAAGCCTGTATGCCCGCAACGTGCTCGACTTCTTGAAGCTGATCTTGCCCAAGGACGGCGGCCTGGTGGTGCCGATGGACGACGACATCGTGGTCGCCTGTTTGATGACCCAATCTGGCGAAGTGAAGAGGAAATAAACACCATGGACATCGTCAGCCCCACCATCACCAACCTCATCATCTTCGTGTTAGCCATCTATGTCGGCTACCACGTCGTGTGGACCGTCACACCCGCGTTGCACACGCCGCTGATGGCGGTCACGAATGCCATTTCGGCCATCGTCATCGTCGGCGCCATGCTGGCTGCCGCACTGACCGAAACCCCGCTCGGCAAGACCATGGGCTTCCTGGCCGTGGCCTTGTGTGCGGTGAACGTGTTTGGCGGTTTCCTCGTCACCCGGCGCATGCTGGAGATGTTCAGGAAAAAAGAGAAAAAAGCGCCGGCTGCTGCGGCCGGGGGTGACCACAAATGAGCATGAACTTCGTCACGCTGCTGTACCTGGTGGCCAGTGTCTGTTTCATCCAGGCGTTGAAGGGTTTAAGCCACCCCACCACGTCGATACGCGGCAACTTCTTCGGCATGCTGGGCATGGGCATTGCCGTGTTCACCACTGCCGCGCTCATCGTGCAACTGGCCGGCCAGATGGGCCAGACGCGCGCGCAGGGCATGTTGTGGGTGCTGGCCGGGCTGGTGCTGGGCGGTGCCGCCGGCACCGTGATGGCCAAGCGCGTGGAAATGACCAAGATGCCCGAGCTGGTGGCTTTCATGCACAGCATGATTGGCCTGGCGGCGGTGTTCATCGCGGTGGCTGTGGTTGCAGAGCCCTGGGCATTTGGCATCGTCGCCAAGGGTGAGCAGATCCCCGCCGGCAACCGCTTCGAGCTGTTCCTGGGCGCGGCCATCGGCGCCATCACCTTCAGCGGTTCGGTGATTGCATTTGGCAAGCTGTCGGGCAAATACAAGTTCCGCCTGTTCCAGGGCGCGCCGGTCACTTTTGCCGGCCAGCACAAGATCAATCTGGTGCTGGGCCTGGCGATGCTGGGCCTGGGCCTGGTGTTTGCATTCACCGAAAGCTGGCCGGCGTTTTTTGCCATGCTGGCGATTGCATTTGTGATGGGTGTGCTGATCATCATTCCCATCGGCGGGGCTGACATGCCGGTGGTCGTCAGCATGCTGAACAGCTATTCGGGCTGGGCCGCAGCCGGCATCGGTTTCAGCCTGAACAACAGCATGCTGATCATTGCCGGCAGCCTGGTGGGCAGTTCGGGTGCCATCCTGAGCTACATCATGTGCAAGGCCATGAACCGCAGCTTTTTCAACGTCATTGGCGGTGGCTTTGGCGGTGAAGCTGTGGGCCCGGCAGCGGCCGGTGGCGGCGCTGCACGCAGCGTGAAAACCGGCAGCGCCGACGACGCGGCTTTTGTGCTGGGTAACGCTGAAACGGTGGTCATCGTGCCCGGGTACGGGCTGGCCGTCGCCAGAGCCCAGCACGCTGTGAAGGAACTGGCCGCCAAGCTGACCGAAAAAGGCATCAGCGTGAAGTACGCCATCCACCCGGTGGCCGGCCGCATGCCCGGCCACATGAACGTGCTGCTGGCCGAGGCCGAGGTGCCATACGACCAGGTGTTCGAGATGGAAGACATCAACGGCGAGTTCGGGCAGGCGGATGTGGCGATCATCCTCGGCGCGAACGACGTCGTGAACCCTGCCGCGCTGACGAAGGGCACGGCAATCTACGGGATGCCGATCCTCGAGGCCTACAAGGCCAA
This sequence comes from Betaproteobacteria bacterium, assembly GCA_043760045.1. Taxonomy (GTDB): domain Bacteria; phylum Pseudomonadota; class Gammaproteobacteria; order Burkholderiales; family Burkholderiaceae_C; genus Rubrivivax. Next base: position 44 of record JAYUPP010000334.1, on the reverse strand, counting down.
GACGATCATCGTCAACAAGCGCTCGATGGCGGCCGGATATGCCG
>JAYUPP010000333.1:0-3158 GCA_043760045.1 Betaproteobacteria bacterium | reverse complement strand
CGCTGGCCGAGCTGACCGAACGTGAACGCGAGGTGATGAAACGCGTCACCGACGGCCGCCCGAACAAGCGGATAGCCGACGAGCTGGGCATCAGCGTGCGCACGGTGGAAGTGCACCGCGCCCGCATCTTCGACAAGATGAAAGTGCGCTCGGCGGTGGAGCTGGCCAACCTGCTGGCGCAACTGAAACAGCCTTGACTGAAAATCGCCAGCGCCCGCAGCTGAAAAAATTGCGGCTGAAAACTGCGAATGAAACACCTGCCGCCCCTCTCACCCCGTGCACCCATGCCCAGCGAATTTGATCTGATCAAACGATATTTTGTGCAGCCCACGCCACACGCCGCGCTCGGCGTGGGCGACGACTGCGCCTTGCTGCTGCCCCGCACCGGCATGCAGCTGGCCGTCAGCACCGACATGCTGGTGGAAGGTCGCCACTTCGTCAGCACCGTCGCGCCCGCGCGGCTGGGGCACAAGGCGCTGGCCGTCAACTTGAGCGACCTGGCGGCCTGCGGCGCGCAGCCGCTGGCCTTCACACTGGCGCTGGCGCTGCCGCGCGCCGACGAGGCTTTTGTGGCACCTTTTGCCCAGGGCCTGCTGGCGCTGGCGCAGCAGCACGGCATTGAACTGGTGGGCGGCGACACCACCTGCGGGCCGCTGAACATCTGCATCACGGTGCTGGGCGAAGTGCCCAGCGGCCACGCGCTGCTGCGCAGTGGCGCACAGGCTGGCGACGAGCTGTGGGTCAGCGGCCAGCTGGGTGATGCGCGGCTGGCGCTGGAGGCCTTTCGCGGCACGCTGGCATTGTCGGCCGCGGCTTTTGAGGCCACACGCCGCGCGATGGAATTGCCAACGCCGCGCGTGGCGCTCGGCCTGGCGCTGCGCGGCCTGGCCAGCAGCGCCATCGACCTCAGTGATGGCCTGGTCGGCGACCTGGGCCACGTGCTGCAGCGTTCTGGTGTTAGCGCGGTGGTTGAACTGCAGCACTTGCCGCGCAGCGCGTGGCTGGCCGCCCAGCCTGCAGCGGTGCAGCAACAGTGCCTGCTGGCCGGCGGCGACGACTACGAATTGCTCTTCACGGCACCCGCCAACTGCCACCAGGATGTGCTGGCCGCCGCGCGCGGCGCCGGTGTGCCGGTGCAGCGCTGCGGCCGCATCGAAGCCGGCTCCGGGCTGCGGGTGCTGGACGGCGCCGGCCGCGAGCTGCCCAACCGTTGGCCTGGCTTTGACCACTTCAGCGCATGACTGCGTGGCCCGAAAATCGCAACACGGATGCAGCGCCGCCGCTGACTGCCGCCGTGCGGCCCAGCGCCCGTTTCATGCTCAGCCACCCGGCCCACGTGCTGGCGCTGGGCCTGGGCAGCGGCTTGTCACCGAAAGCGCCGGGCACCGTGGGCACGCTGTGGGCCTGGCTCAGTTTTATGCTGCTGAACCGCCACTTGCCAGACAGCGGCTGGGCCGGCCTGTTGGTGCTGTCGGTGGTGGTCGGCTGGTGGGCCTGCACGGTCACGGCGCAGCACCTGCACACGGCCGACCCCGGCGCCATCGTGTGGGACGAGATCGTCGCCTTCTGGCTGGTGCTGTGGCTGGTGGGCGGTGGCTTCTGGACGCAGCTGCTCGCCTTTGGCCTGTTCCGTTATTTCGACGCCGCCAAGCCGGGCCCGGTGGGCTGGGCCGACCGTTTGTACAAACTGAAAACCGGCGCTGCCCTTGGCTGGCGCCAAGGTTTTGGCATCCTGTTTGACGACTTCGTGGCCGCCGGCTGCACGCTGCTGGTGATGGCGGTGCTAACCCGGTGGTGGAACTGACTGATGCACGCAACTGATGCACGCAACTGATGCAAGCTGCTGACCCCGCACTGCTGGCGCTGACCGAAGCACTGGCTGCCGCGCTGCGCCCGCGCGGCTGGCGCATGGTGACGGCCGAAAGTTGCACCGGCGGCATGATTGCTGCCACTTGCACCGCCCTGGCCGGCAGCAGCGACTGGCTGGACGGTGGCCTGGTGACTTACAGCAACGAAGCCAAAACGCGCTGGCTGGGTGTGCCGGAACTATTGATCGAACAAAACGGCGCTGTCAGCGAAGAAGTTGCGTTGGCGATGGCCGAAGGCGCGCTGAACACCAGCACGGCCGACCTGGCCGTTGCCGTCACCGGAATCGCAGGCCCAGGCGGCGGCGTGCCGGGCAAACCAGTGGGCACCGTGTGGCTGGCCTGGGGCGTGCGCGGTGCGCTGCAGGCCGAGCGGCTGCAGTTGGCTGGCGACCGCAGCGCCGTGCGCACGGCCACTGTGCAGCGCGCACTGCAGCGCCTGCTGCAAGTGGCCGGCGGCTGAACCTGCACGGCCATGTCCGCCTTGCACACGGTGCTGCTGTGCGGCCGTTTTGACGCCGGTGAACACACACGCTGGTTGGTGGCCCTGCAAGCCGCGCTGCCCGAGGTGCAGTGGCTCGACCTTCAGCAGGCGCGCGACCTCACCCTTCAGCAGCCTGCCGCCATCACCGTGGCCGTGGTGGCCAACCCGACAGCAGGCAGCTTGCAGGGGCTGCCGGCCTTGCGGCTGGTGCAAAGCCTGTGGGCCGGCGTGGACCGCTTGCTGGCCGACGGCGCGCTGCCGGACAACGTTGATGTTTTACGCATGGTGGACCCTTTGATGACGGCCGCGATGGTGCAAACGGCGTTGTGGGCGGTGCTGTCGCTGCACCGCGGCACCTTCGACTATGCCGCGCATCAACGCGCCAACCGCTGGCAACCCCACGCGCAACGGCGCGCCGAAGAAACGGCGGTGCTGGTGCTGGGCCAGGGTGTGATGGGGCGCGCGGTGGCCACCGCGCTGGCCGGCCTGGGTTACCCGGTGACGGGCTGGAAGCGCGACGGTGCGCCGCTGGCTGCAGCCTTGCCCGCAGCACAGATCGTCATCAACCTGTTGCCGTTGACGGCCGCCACACGCGGCTTGCTGAACGCGCAGTTCTTCAGCGCGCTGCCGCAAGGCGCCAGTCTCGTGAACCTGGCGCGCGGCGCGCATGTCGTGGACGAAGACCTGCTGCAGGCGTTGGACAGCGGCCACCTGCGCCACGCCGTGCTGGACGTCTTCAACACCGAACCGCTGCCTGCGCAGCACCGCTACTGGCAGCACGCGCAAGTGACGGTGCTGCCGCACGCTGC
>JAYUPP010000332.1:0-3158 GCA_043760045.1 Betaproteobacteria bacterium | reverse complement strand
GAGCGCTACGCACCCGATTGAGCCGCGCTGCGGCACGCTGGCTGCGTTGCTCCTCCTCGCGGGCCTGAGCCAGAGCCAGAGGCTCTGGCCTTCGCCAGACACAAACAGTCCGTATGGACTGTTTGTGTCCGGGCTCAGCCCGCAGCGTCGTCGCCCTTGCAGGGCGCGACTGCGCTGGCAAGCGCAGACCGTTACGCAGGCGGGCAGCATGCTGCCCGAATTCCCTGCTCGACCCTTGCCAGCGCACCGCATCGCAGCCGACTCGGGCGCCTCCAACTGCGGAATCTAGGTTGAAGGCCGTGTCCTTACGGGCCCCCAGGTCGCCGCTGCTTTGTGCCCGGCAGGCCACGTCGGTGGTTTTGCGCAGCGCGGCGAAAAAACGGCGGTCGCTGTCTGGCGCACACCACAAGCTGACGCAGCCCAGCCCGGTGCTGCAGGCGGTGTGCAAGGCGCGGCGCGTGAACTGCCGCTGCAGCCGGGCGGCGCCTTGCGGCCCCTGTGCCGGTGTATCAGACGGGTTTTGGCCAGCCCGGCCACCGGCGCTTTGGCGAACATCGCCACCTGCACGCTGTGCAGCAGGCCATGGGCTGCGGCTGCCGCTTCAGCGCGGTCGGTAGCCGTACCGCTGCGCCAGTTCTCTGGGGTCTGCACCCCAAAAGTACGCGGCACGCAAGCGCCACATCAAGAAGATGGTGCGCCACACGCCGTGCAGCTGCCAGCGCCGCGCCGAACTGGTGACGCGGGCTTTCAGGCACAGCGCTGGCCCGTGCTGTTTCAGCGTGCGGGAAATGGCGATGTCTTCCATCAGCGGCAGGTCTGCAGCACCGCCGATGTGTTCAAACAGCGCACAGCGCACAAACAACGACTGGTCGCCGGTGCAGAAGCCGGTGCAGATGCGGTTGCTGCGCGAGCGCAGGTTCATCAGCGCCGCCACCGGGCGCAGCACGGAGTGGGGGCTGTCGATGTGCACATCAAAGCAGCCCCAGGCAAAGGGCCCCTGGCGCGGCCAGGCGCACCAGGCGGGCGGCCGCCGGGGTCAAGCCGGTATCGGCGTGAGAAAACAGGTGTACGTCGGCTGCGCAGGCCGCCGCACCGGCGTTCATTTGTGATGCAGGCCCGCGCGGCGCCTGGGCGGTGGGGCGGCGTGTGGGTGTCGTTTTTGCCGTGCCGTCTGTAAGAAGGCGCCGCCCCACACGCCCACGCTGGTGGGCGCCATCCGTTTGCCCGCCGGCAAACGCTGCTCTGTCCGCAGGACAGCAAGCCATTCTTTCAGGAGAGTTGAATGAAAAGTTCTTTATCGGTGGCACTGTCCACGGCGGCGCTGGTGGCCGCAGGCTTGACGGCGCCGCTGGCTGCCACAGCTGCCACGGCTGCCGAAGGCCTGCTGGCTGTCAAGAGCCCCCACAGCGCCACGACCACGATGAACCGGCTGGAAGCCATCGTCAAAGAGCGTGGCCTGACGGTGTTTGTGCATGTGGACCACGCCGCCGGCGCGGCCAAGGTGGGCAACGCGTGAGCCCGCCTGGACGGCGCCGGCGATTCAGCGCCCGGCCAGCAGGTGGTGCTGCAGGCCTTCAAAGCTGTCTTCGATGAAGTCGCAAGCCATGTTGGGATTGGGGTCGGGCGGGCCTTCGGGGCCCCACTCGTCGGGCCGGCGCACAAGGGCGGTGCAAAAACCGGTGCGGTGCGCAGCGTTGAGGTCGAGGTTGTGGCAAAACACCATCAAGATCTGTGCAGGCTGCAGCGCCAGCCAGCCAGCGTGCGGCAGTGGTGTAGGCCTCGGTGTGCGGTTGGTACACGCGGCGAACGCCCGCGCTGAACATGCCTCCCGGGAGGTAACGGGCTGTCAGGGCTGTGCCACGCTGGCAACCGGACTGTCAGTCAAACAGGGCTCTGAACGCAGGTGCTTGACGTGCCAGCAGCAAGCCCAGCGCAGCGGCCGCGAGCAGCCAGCGCAGATCGGCGCGTGCCGGCACCGGGCGCGCCAGTGTGGCAGCGGTCAGCGCAGCGGCCAGCGCCTGTGGTGCTTGCAGATTCAAAAAACCCAGTCCGGTTTCGGCCGCCAGTCGGCGCAAGTGCGCTTCGTGCAGCGACGACAAATGCTCACTGCCTTTCTGGGCTCTTGCACCTGCCGCAGACTCTGTGGGTTTGGCCATGTGCGGGTCGCTATGCAGCACCTCGTCGGCGGCCCAAAAACCCAGGGGGCGGCCCAGCGGATCGGTTTTGGGAATGGCCTGGGGCGCCAGGCCACCCACCCCCACGATCAGCCCTTGCACATCACCCGGTGTGTGGTTGAAGGGCGGTTTGCGCCCCGGGTCCAGCGGGGGGGCTTCGTGGCCGTCGGTGATGAACACCAACGACGGTGTAGCGGACGGGGTTTTGTCACCCGCCTTGGTGTCGCCCGCCTTTTTTCCACCGAGTTGTTTGGCGATGCCGATGCCGCTGAAAAGGCCCTTGGTGACTTCGCTGTTGCCCGTCCAGGCCATGCGGTTGTCCATCTGCGCCAGTGTGGCGCGCAGTTCTTGCAGGTTGGCGCACACCTCCACCGGCGCCAGCAGCAGGTAGGACCGGTATTCGGTAAACAGCCCCAGGCCCACCCGTGAACCACAGGGCAGTTGCAGCAGGCTTTGGCGCAAGGCCTCTTTGGCAGCCGCCAGGCGGGAGGCGGTTTTGCCGTTCAGCAGCTGGTCTTGCACGTTCATGCTCTGCGTCACGTCCAGCACCACCAGGTGCACAAACAGCTTGCGCTGCAGCGGCAGGCTGGGCTGAAAAACAAGGGCCGTGGCCAGCAGCAGCGCTGCTGCAGCCAGCAGCAGCGTGTCGCGGTGCAGGCGCGCTGCGTTGCGCCACGCAGCCCAGCGCGACGGTGGCTTCGCGGTCACGGCAAACCGGGTGAATAACCGCGCATCGTGGTGGCGGACCGTTCGGCCTGCTGCGGCAGTTCGGCCAGGCCGTTGTCGCCGTCTTCGGGGTCGGGCAGCAAGCGTTGTGCACGTTCGAGGTTGTAGCGCGCGGGCCAGTGCTGCGGGTCTTGGCGCAGCACTTCGCGCAAGCTTTCTTTGGCCAGTTCCACCAGCGGCACGGCTTGGCCGCGTTGGTCGTCGGCGTGCAAGCGCAGCGCCTGGCGCAGCAGCAGGTTGGCGCTGTTGAACCGCGCG
>JAYUPP010000331.1:0-3158 GCA_043760045.1 Betaproteobacteria bacterium | reverse complement strand
TGCCGCTGGTGTAGCTGACGGCGATGGCGTCCCATTCATCGGCCGGGCCCGGCAGGGTGGCCAGCGGGGCGTGCGCGGCCAGCAGCGTTTCATAGTCGTGTGTGCCCAGGCGTTCACCGGGGCCGCTGTAGCTGCTGTCGTGCACGTCGACCACCACCACTTCGCGGCCGTGTTCGTTTTTCAGCAGGTGCAGGGCTTGCGACATCACCGGTGAAAATTCACGGTCGGTGATCAACACCCGCGCTTCGCAGTGGTGCATCTGCCAGGCCAGCAGCGCGGCGTCGAGCCGGGTGTTCAAGGTGTTCAGCACGGCGCCGATGCCCGGCACGGCGTAATGCGCCTCCACCATTTCAGGCGTGTTGTGCAACATCACACTCACCGCCTGGCCCGGGCCCACCTTCAGCGCCCGCAGGGCGGCCGCCAGACGGGCGCTGCGCTCGCGACATTGCGACCAGGTGTAACTTCGAGGGCCATGAATCACGGCCGTTAGGTCACCATAAATCTCTGCGCTGCGTTCGACAAAACTGACAGGTGACAGTGCACAAAAATTGGCTGCGCGGGGGCCCAAATGCTGCTGGTAGATGTTCATCGCTACTTTCTTCACGCTGCAGGGTGTCTGCAGTTGCGCAGTGTGCACCTGCCAGCGCCGCGAATGTGGCGGCCTGGCGGCGCGGCGCACGCTGCTGCGAGCCGCGCGCTGCGCCTGTCATCCCTGCAATCGGGTGCTGCATAACACGCAGTCAACAGGAATACTGCAGGCATTGAAACCGCGACTTGCAGGGCCCTTGCTCAATCACTGCTGACTGCGGAACCAGCCCCCCCCCTTCCCCTCCCCCGGCAGGAAGCCGCCGGATCTGACTGGCCCTTCGACGAGCCGCGAAAAAATAACGCACCCACCATGTCTCTTTTGTTTGCACAGATGGCTTTTTGGCTGCTGCTGGCGGCGCTGCTGGGCGGCGTGTGCGCCTGGTGGCTGGCGCAGCGCAGGTTGCAGGCATTGAACGCCGAGCACACCCGGCTGCAAAACGAGTGGGTGCAGTGGCGGCAGTTGATCGAGCGCCGCCTGGCCGAGCGGCCCGAGCCCGACTGGACACCGCTGATGCACCGGCTGGGCGCGATTGAAAAGGCCGTCGGCAACATACGCCTGCCCACCCCCGAATCGACCAACCTGCGCCCGGTGCTGGACGCGGTGGCATCGATCCGCCTGCAGGCGCCGCCGGTTTTTCCGGCCGCCCAACTGGACCCGCTGCATGCGCGATTGCTGTCCATCGAAACGCACCTGTCGGGCCTGTTCAGCCGCCTGGGTGCGGTGGAGAACCGGCTGGCCCACCTGCGTTTACCCGAGCCGATGGCAGCACCCAACCTGCAGCCGCTGATGGCCAGCCTGCTGGAACTGCAGCGCGCGGTGGCCGCATTGCGTGGGCCGGCGGCTGGCGCAGCAGATGGCGGTTTCAGGACGCAGTGAAGTTTTGACGTTAGTCCGCAGAGCAGTCAGGCCGTCACGCACCCCGACCGTGCGGCCGCGCTCGGCCGCGCTCGCCGCGCTGGCCGACAATCAGTTCAACAACCGGGGTGGCTGCGCACCCGGCGCCACAGCCACCACGGGTGCGGCCACTGCCAGCCCCCAGTCGGCATCGGCAAGAGCTTTCTCAAGAAGTCGCGACAAGGCGGTGCACATGTCGCCGGTAAGCTGCACCGCCAGGCTGCGGCCCTGGTCGTCGCGCAGGCGCAGCGCCATGCCGGGGCCTTCAGCGCGCGGGCCCATGTCGGCGGCGATGGGCAGCAGCGGTTCAGGGCCCAGCGGCAGCGCCGTGGCCTGGGGGTTGAACGGGGCCTTGAAATCAGCCCCGGGCAAGGGGCGTGCGCGTGCCGTTTGCGCCAGCATCTCGCGTGCTTCAGGCACCAGCGAAGCCGCAGCGGGCATGTGCGCCAGGCCCGACTGGCCCACCAGGTTTTGAAAAGGTTTCCAGATCTGGCCCAGCATGCGGCGCGTCAGCCAGGCTGAAAACATCTCGCCGGCCTGCGTGCGCACCTGCCACAAGATGCGGTCGGCGGCGGGGTCGTAACGCACTTGCATTTGGTGTATGTCCACACCGTGATTCTAGGAGGCACTTCAACCGAAGCGGCCCTGCAGGAACCAGTGCACTTCGCCCGACGCGGCTGGCACACGGTTGCGGAAGACCCAGACCAGGGCACCGTCTGCGGCGACGCCGATGTAGTAATCACGCGCCACCGTGCCGAAGTCCCACCAGCCGGTTTCGATGCGTTCGGGGCCGCTGACCAGGTCCAGCACGCGGCCCTCCAGCAACGGCAGGGTGGCACGCTCGGCCAGCGGCAGCGGGTCGGGCAGCAGCCACACCGGGCGATGCAACGGCAGCGGCGGCGGCAGCAGTGGCGGCGGCAGCGGCGGCAGCAGCAGTGGCGGCGGCGGGTCTTGGGGGTTTGGCGGGTTTTGCCGGGCAAATGCCTGCACAGCGGCAGCGGCGGCGGCCGCTGGCAGCGGCGGCAGGGGCTCTTGCACCGGCACGATGATGCGGGCGCGTTCGGGCCGGTGGTCGGCCACCGGCAGCACCCGGTGCACCTGCGCGGCGCCGAGCCGCGCACACAGGCGTTCCAGCAGTCGCAGCAGGCCTTCGGCGCGGCTGCTGGGGGTGGGGAACAGTTCACCGTTGGGTGCCGGTGCGGCCACCAGGTGGCGGCACAGCAGCTGCAGTTCCAGCGTGGGCGCGGCCAGCGTGCAGTGGGCCAGGCGTTCACGCAGCAGCAGCTGCAGGTGCGCCGGGTCGAGTGCGGGTTCGGCCAACGGCACGTGCAAGTCGGTGGCGGCGGGCGTTTCGCCCCGGTCCTGGCGGCGCTGGCGTTCATGCAGCATGCGCAGCGTGAAGCTGCCCACCCGCGCCTGGCGCGCCTGCGCCCAGGCCACCAGCCGCGCCAGCAGCACCGCAGCACCGTGCAGCACCTGGTCGCTGTTTTCGGCGCGGGCAAACAGTTCCAGGCGGCTTTCGAAGACGGGCGGCAGCACCAGCCAGCGGCGGGGGTCCGCCTGCTGGCCGAGCGCACGGTCCAGCTCGTCCAGCACGTCTTGCCCGAAACGCCGTGCCACCCCGGCACGTGGCAGCGCCTGCAGTTCGGCCAGGGTGTGCAGACCCATCGCTTGC
>JAYUPP010000330.1:0-3159 GCA_043760045.1 Betaproteobacteria bacterium | reverse complement strand
GCCGTGATACAGCGCATTGCTGACCAGTTCACGCAGGATGCGCGTGAGGGCCGACCACTGCACCACCGACAGCCGCAGATCGTGGTCGATGACAAACGACCACACCAACTCGGCGCGCGCAGCAGCCATGCGTTGTGTCAAATCGGCTTTCCATTCACCCGCGGCATGCGAGAAGGCCTGCTCGGGCGCGGCCAACCCGCGGGTCAGCGTTTTCAGGTCCTGCAAGGTGTGCCGGATGTAGTCCTCCATTTCGGGTGAGGGCGACTGGTACATCAGCGTCAACAACCGGGCGCCGATGTCGTCGTGCAGGTCTTGCGCGATGCGCAGCCGCTCTTCCCGCCGGCCGCGCTCAAAAGCCTGGTCGTAGGCCACCGCGCGCCGCAGCTGTTCGATCACCCGCTCGGCCAGGCGGGCATCTTCGGCGGTGAACAAACGCTGGCCGCGTTGCGCAAAACGCAGCATCAGCGCGTGTGCGGGTGCGGGTTCATCTCGCGTGTCGGCGCCGGCCAGCCGGGGCGCCGGCGGGTTCACCGGCACCACCAGCGCCGCGCCGCCGCTGACCACGCGTGCGCGCGAAGGCACCCGACTCACACGTTGCATCTTCAGCGGGTCGAACAGGTCGCGCAGCAGTTGCGCCAGCAACAGTGGGTGGCGTTCAGGGGTGGACTGCAGGGCACGCGCCGAGCGGTACAGGTGGTCGAAGATGCGTTCGGTGCTGAGCATGCTGCTGCCCAGCAGCTGGCGCAGGATGAACTGCCGCGCGCCGCCGTACAGCAAGGCGGCCACAAACACCGCAAAGGCCAGCGACAGAAACGGCCCCACCGAAAACAGCGACATGAACAACAGGTCCAGCGACGTGGCCACCGTGCTGATGCCGGCCAGCAGCGCAAATTCGCGCAGCACCCTGCGGCTGCCGGCCAGGAAGGGCACCAGCGCCAGCAGCGAGCCCAAAAACAGATACCAGGTGATCGATGCACCGACGGCCACGCCGTGTGCCAGGCCCGGCAAGGACGCCGAAAACGCCACCGCAGCGCTCATCAACAAACCGGTGGCCACCGAGGTGATGGCAAAGCGCTTCATGGCCAGCGCAAAAGGGTTGGGTTCCGTGGCGTAGGAGCGGGCCGCGACGAGCCCGGCCAGAACCCCCAGCACCAGAATCAAACCTTGTGACCACCACCAGGCTCCCGGCAGCCACCCAGCGCCCACGGCGGTGGCCCACAGCCATGCCGCAGGCCAGACCAACAGCGCCAACCGCCGGGCCTGTGGCAAACGCAAGGGGTAGAGCGCAAAAGCGTGCACGATGGCCGCGCCCGTGCACGCGTCAAGCGCCAGGCGCAAGGGCAGGTCGGCCCACAACAGGCCCGCCGGCACCCCCAGGCCGGGCAAGGTTTCGGTGGCGATGGCCAGCAGGTTGCCGGCCTGACACAAAGTCATCAACTGAAACAGCAGGTTGTGCAATTGCGGCCGTGCCAGCGCCACCACACAGCCCACCAGGTACAGCAGCAGGGCGGCGGCACACAACATCCAGAACAACCAGCCCAGGCCGGCGTAGCCGCGGGGCGTGGCGACGGCCACCACCTCTTCGCCAGCAGCGAATTGAAGGCGCACGCTGCCTGTGGCCAGCGCGGTACTCAAGGCCCGGTTTTGTTCGATCAGCTGCGCGCGCAGCACGTCGCTGACCTGCCAGCGCGGCGAACGTTGCAGCAGGGTGGCGTCAAGCGCCACGGGCAGGCCGTGGCGGCCCACCACCGCCTGCAGCGTCTGCCCGCCCATGCGTGCCAGCGCCGGGTTCAGGCTGGCGTGCACCAGCAGCCCGCCCTGGGCGGTGGACGTCCACTGGCTGTCCAGGTAGGGCGTGGCGCTCAACCAGCGCGCCAGCAGAAAAACACCCAGGCAGCCCAGCAGCGCCATCACCATCAGCGTGTGCCGCCGGTGGGCCATGCGTGGAATCCCCTCGGCCTGATCGGCGCCAGGTCCAAATGAGCTGGCTTCAAAGCCCGAATCAACCTCGCCCGAAGCGCTGGCTGCGGCGCTGTCAGGTCGGTTGTGGGTGGCGGGGCCGAGGCCTTTGCCGGAGTTCGCTGCTGTCGTGGTCATCGTCAGCGCGGCCGCCGGAGCGGCACGTTTTCAGTCCCTGCGGCTGGTGGCCGTCACACCAAGCCCTGTTTGCTGGCCAGCACCGCTGCTTCGGCGCGGCTGGAGACATTCAGCTTTTTGTAGATCGACTTGATGTGATCGTTCACCGTGAACCACTTGATGCCCATCAAGCTGGCAATTTCCTTGATCGTGAAGCCTTTGCTCAAATAGGTGAGCACTTCGCTTTCGCGCGGCGTCAGGCGTTCATGGTCGGGTTGTGTGCCCAGCGGCACCGGTTTGCTGGTGGTGAAGCTGTGGGCGGGTGCAAAGGCGGAATCGGGTGCGTGGTCGCTGGGTGCGCCGGGCCTGAAGTGCGTCAACAGCCGGCGCGCAATGGCCGGTGACAGCGGCGGCTGACCGCGCACGATTTTCTGCAGCTCTTCCACCAGCACTTCAAAGCGGTCTTCCTTCAGCAGGTAACCGTCAGCGCCGCACTGCAGCGCCGGGAACAGGTGGTCGTCGTCAGAGTAGAGCGTGGTGACGATTTTTGTGGCCGGGTAATGGGTCAGCTCAGCCAGCAGTTCCATGCCGTTGCCGTCGGGCAGTTCCAGGTCCACCAGCACCAGCTTGAAGGGGTCGGTGCCATGCAGGCCCTGCCGGCCACCGGTCAGCGCGATGTGCCGACGGGCACTTTCCAGGTCGCCGGCTTCAGTGATGGCGATGGCATCGCTGAAGCTCTCGCGCACCACGCGGCATAAAAAACTGCGGGCGACCGGGTTGTCTTCGAGGATCAGTACCTTGACGGACATCGTGGACTCAACAACTTGTCATCATGCCGTGATGCTAGCGCGGTTCACATGTGCACCCTGAACTTTGGTCGATTGCGCGTCAGTCGTTGACGAGCAACAACTTGCCACGCACCTGCCGGCTGGCCATGCGCGCATAGGCCGCTTCGATTTGCGCCATCGGCATCAGCTGGTCTATGACCGGGCGCACACGGCCCTGGGCATACCACTGTGACAGCTGCTGCAGCGCTGCTGCGCTGGCCTGGGGTTGCCGCTTGACAAAGTCGCCCCAGAACAC
>JAYUPP010000329.1:0-8138 GCA_043760045.1 Betaproteobacteria bacterium | reverse complement strand
TGGCGCTGGCCGACCCGGCCGCCGCCTTGGCGCAATGGCAACGCTGGGGTGCGGTGGAGCTGGGTGACACGCGCACGCACACGCTGCACTACCTGTTGAGTCTGGCCGAACTGGGCGCCCCCGACCTGAGCGTGCAGGCCAACACGCCGCTGTACCAGGTGTTCAAACGGCCCGACGGCAAGCGCAGCTACCTCGCCTTCAATGCCGGCAAGGCGCCGCTGGCGGTGCGCTTCAGCGACGGCCAGCAGCTGAGCGTGGCCCCCGGCACGTTGGCCAGGGCCAGCGCGCCTTGAAGTCGCAGCGCCAGCCCTACGGGTAAGCCTTTAGACGCCTGTGCTTGCCAACCCCGGCTGCTGTTGCGCATACTGTTGAAAGCGCTTTCAAGACTTTCACGAATCGCCGTCGATCCGGCCTCGGCCCCGGCTCCGTTCCCACCGCTCACCTGCGGCTTGCAGGGCGACATGAAGACCACTTTAGGACCTCCCACCATGCATCCACGTCAATCCCACTCCGTTGCGTCAGGCCCGGCCCGGCCGGCCGCCCCTTCGCGCACGCTGACGGCCTGCGCCGTGGCGGCCGCTGCGCTGGTGGTGGCGGCTTGTGGCGGCGGCGACGCGTCGCCGCCGCCGGCCACAGCCAACCCGGCAGCCGACACGGCAGCGCCGGTGCTCACCATCACCGACAGCGTGGCCGCCACCGACGCCACCGGCGACGTCACCTTCAGTTTCACCTTCAACGAAGACGTGGGCACCAGTTTCACGGTCGACGACATCACCGTGGTGGGCGGCACCAAGGGCGCGTTCACCCGCATCGGCGGCACCCGCGCCACGCTGGTGGTGACGCCGGCGCCGAACAGCGCCGGCGCCATTGAACTCAGCGTGGCGGCGGCGCGCTTCACCGACGCGGCCGGCAACGCCAACGCGGCGGCCAGCACGCGCCAGGCCTACAACACCGTGGTGCCGGTGGTGCAGACGCGTGTGGTCGGTTTTGACGAAGGCACGGCACCGCTGCTGACCGGTTTTGGCGGCGCCGAAGATGCGTCGGTGGTGGCCGACCCCACCGATGCCAGCAACAAGGTGGCCCGCGTGCTGAAGAGCGCCACCGCCGAAGTGTGGGCGGGTGTCACCGTGTCCATCTGCCCCAACCAGGCCCTCATGGCGCTGCCCTTCACCGGCACGCTGAAAACCATGACGGCCCGCGTCTGGTCGCCCACCGCCGGCACGCCGGTGCGGCTGAAGCTGGAAGATGCCGCCGACAACACCAAGTCGGTGGAAACCGAAGCCACGACCACGGTTGCCAGCGGTTGGCACACCTTGAGCTTCAATTTCGCCAACCCGGCCACCGGCACCGCTGCGTTGAACCTGGCCACCACCTACAACAAGGCCTCGGTCTTTTTCAACTTCGGCACCAATGGCGCAACCGCCGGCGCACGCACTTATTACCTGGACGACCTGGCTTTTGTGGGCAGCACTTTCACCGTGGCCTGCGCCGCCACCCCACCGCCGGCCACCGGCGCCACCACCACCCTGACGCTGGATGAAAACACGCCCCCGGTGCTGACCGGCTTCGGCGGCGCTGAAGATGCCACCCTCGTGGCCGACCCCGCGAACGCCGCCAACAAAGTGGCGCGCGTGGTCAAAAGTGCCACCGCCGAATTGTGGGCCGGCACCACGGTGTCGAACCTGCCGAACCAGGCCATCGCGGCCATCGGCTTTACGGCGGCCAGCAAAGTCATCACGCTGCGGGTGTGGTCGCCGACGGCCGGCACGCCGGTGCGGCTGAAAGTCGAAAACGCGGCGGATAACACCAAAACGGTAGAGACAGAAGCGCTGACCACCGTGGCCGGCGGCTGGCAGACCTTGAGTTTCAATTTCGCCAATCAAGCCCCGGGCACGGCAGCGCTTGACCTGGCGGTCACCTACAACAAGGCTTCGGTGTTCTTCAATTTCGGCACCACCGGTGCCGCAGCCGGCGGTGCCCGCACCTACTACTTTGACGATCTGGCCTACCCGACGCCGGCTGCCGTGGTGCCACCCCCTGTGGCGACCAGCATCACGGTCACGATGGACGAAGCCAGCGCGCCGGTGCTCACCGGTTTTGGTGGCGCCGAAGACTCCAGTGTGGTGGCCGACCCCGCCAATGCAGCCAACAAGGTGGCGCGCGTGGTGAAAAGCGCCACCGCCGAAGTGTGGGCCGGCACCACGGTGTCGAACCTGGCCAACAACGCGATTGCCCGCATCGGCTTCACCGACAGCCAGAAGACGATCACCGTGCGCGTGTGGTCGCCGAGCGCTGGCACCGTGGTGCGTTTGAAGGTGGAAGACGCCAGCGACGGCAGCAAGAGTGTGGAGACCGATGCCACCACCACCGTTGCCGGTGCCTGGCAGACGCTGACATTCAACTTCGCCACGCCGGCTGCCGGCACGGCGGCATTGAACCTGGCCAACACCTACAACAAGGCCAGCATCTTCTTCAACTTCGGCACCAGCGGCGCGGCCGCCGGGGGCGCCAGAACCTACTACTTTGAAGACCTCAGCTACCCGGCGGCCAGCACCGCAGGCGGTGGCAGTGGCAGCACCACGGTGGCCGGCCTGCCCATCACCTTTGATGCCGCAGGCACGGTCTACACGCTGACGGGTTTTGGCGGCGCTGAAGACGCGACGCTGCAGAACGACCCCGCCGGTGGCAGCGGCAAGGTGGCCCGCGTGATCAAGAGCGCTGGCGCCGAGACCTGGGCCGGCACCACGGTGTCCACGGGCGCCAACCAGTCGATCGCCACGCTGCCTTTCAGCACCACGGCAAGAACGATGACGGTGCGCGTGTACGCCCCGGCGGCTGGCAAGCCGGTGCGCCTGAAGGTGGAAGACGCGGCCGACAACACGCACACCGTGGAGACCGAAGCCCTGACCACCGTGGCGGGAGGCTGGCAAACGCTGACCTTCAACTTCGCCAACCAGGCCCCGGGCACGGCGGCGTTGAATCTGGCGCACCGGTTCAACAAGGCGTCCATCTTCTTCAACTTCGGCACTGGCGGTGCGGCCGGTGCCGGCACCTGGTACTTCGACGATGTGACCTTCGGGCCCTGAAGAGCACTCGGACTTCGGGTGGTTCTCAGCCGGTGCAGCCCCGGCGGTGCGCTTCAGGCGGCCGCCGGGCCCGGCAGCAAGAAGGCTTCAATCATGTCGGCCTGCGCCGCCACCCGTTGACTGAAGGGCTGCAGCGCCGGCGTTTCCACACACGCCGCGAAGGCAGCACCCAGCCCGAACAGCCAGTCTTCAAAACTGCCGTCATGGTGGTTGAAGATCACACCGCTCTGCAGCCGGCAGCCGTCCACCAGGCCGTCGGGGTGCTGCACAAAGTGCCGCAGGTTGGCTTGCAGCAGGCGCTGGGCTTGTGGCCCGGGTTCGGGTGCACGCTCAAAAGCGTAGATGTAGGCGTCGTCCACCATCACATCTTCGTGGCATGACAACACGCCGTCGCTGCTGGCTGCACGCAGGCGTGCTGCGTGTTGCATCAACAGGCGACCTTCGGCTGAAGGGGCTGTGCTGCCATCGCCTGCAAAGCCGCGATTCGGGTTCTCGCCCGCAGCGTTGAAACGCGTGCCGGCGGCAAAGCCGGTGGCGTTCACCAGCGGCAGCAGCGTCAGATGCACGCCGTCCAGTTGCGCCGCCTGCACGCGCTGCAAAAAGCGCAACAGGCCCCAAGGCCCGGCGGGCTCTTCGCCATGAAAACCGCAGGCCACCAGGCGGCGCGGCGCAGCGGCGTTTTTCGCCGCACGGGTCAGCAGCAACAGCGGTTCACCCCACACGGTGCCCAGCGTGTGCTGCTGCAGCTGCAAGCGCCGAGTGGCCTGCTCGAAAAGCCCACGCCACAGCGTGATGTCGTCACTGCGCGCCGGCTCGCCGAGGCCCCATGCCACCGGCAAGTGCCAGGAAAAGTGTTCGCGGCCGTCGCGGGGGGCTGTGTTTTGCATCTTCGGGTGCAGGCTACACCCGTGGCGTGTTCGGCGTCATCGGCCGGCGTCACCGTTCACCGGTGACACACTACGGTGCGCTGCTGCACGGGCAGCCCCACGCGTAGAAAAACCCCGTTATGACCATCGCAATTTCAGCCGCAACTTCAGCCGCAACTTCAGCTGCAACTTCAGCTGCAACTTCCACCACCGACCGCCCCGTTTTGCAAAGTTACCTGGCCGGGCGCTGGCAGGGCCAGACACCCGCGCAGACCCTGCACAGCGCCGTCAATGGCCGCGTGGTGGCCGCCACTCACGCTGAAGCATCCGACTTCGCCGAAGCGCTGCACCACGCACGCAGCGTGGGCCTGCCGGCGCTGCTGCGGCTGGACTTCCAGCAGCGCGCTGGTGTGCTGCGCGCGCTGGCCAAACACCTGCTGGCGCACAAGGAAGAGTTGTATGCCATCTCGGCGCACACCGGCGCCACGCGTGTGGACAGCTGGATCGACATTGAAGGCGGCGCCGGCACCCTGGCCGCGTATGCCGGCTTCGGCAGCAACGAGCTGCCGTCGGGCAACCTGGTGCACGAAGGGCCGGTGCTGCTGCTGTCCAAAAAAGGCGGCTTTGCCGGCACGCACATCTTGGTGCCGAGGCGCGGTGTGGCGGTGCACATCAATGCCTTCAACTTTCCGGTCTGGGGCCTGCTGGAAAAGTTCGCGCCCAGTTTCCTGGCCGGCGTGCCCTGCATCGCCAAACCGGCCACCGCCACCAGCTATTTGACCGCTGCCTGTGTGCGCTTGATGCTGCAAAGCGGCCTGCTGCCGGCGGGGGCCTTGCAGCTGGTGATAGGCGGCACGGGTGACCTGCTCGATCGCCTGCAGGAAAGCGACGTGCTGACCTTCACCGGCAGCGCCGACACGGCCGCCAAACTGCGCACGCACCCCAACATCGTGCGGCGCGCCGTGCCTTTCAACGCCGAGGCCGATTCCCTGAACTGCGCCATCCTGGCCCCCGATGTCGCGCCCGGCAGCGAAGAGTTCGAGCTGTTTGTCAAAGAAGTGGTGCGCGAGATGACGGTCAAGGCCGGCCAGAAATGCACCGCCATCCGCCGCGCCATCGTGCCGCGCCAGCACCTGGCGGCAGTGGCCGAACAGCTGCAGCAGCGCCTGGCCCGTGTGGTGGTGGGCGACCCGGCACTGGAAGGGGTGAAGATGGGCGCGCTGGCTTCGCGTGCCCAACAGGCCGACGTGGCCGAGCGGGTGGCGTTGCTGGCGGCCGGCAACCAAATGGTTTGTGGCGGCGTTGGCGGCGTTGGCGGCACAAACGGCTTGTTTGCGCCGCGCGGCGACGGCGCCGAACACGGCGCCTTTTTTGCGCCCACGCTGCTGCTGTGTGAAAGGCCACTGGCCAGCACCACCGTGCACGACGTGGAAGCCTTCGGGCCCGTCAGCACCTTGATGCCTTATGACGACTTTGACGAAGCGCTGGCGCTGGCCGCGCTGGGGCGTGGCAGCCTCGTGGGCACGCTCGTCACGCGCGACGCCGTGCTCGCCGCGCACGCTGTGCCACTGGCCGCTGCGCACCACGGCCGGTTGCTGGTGCTGGACCGTGAAGCCGCAGTCGAATCCACCGGTCACGGCTCGCCGTTGCCGGGCTTGAAACACGGTGGCCCGGGCCGCGCCGGCGGTGGTGAAGAACTGGGCGGGCTGCGTGCGGTTAAACATTACCTGCAGCGCACGGCGGTGCAGGGCAGCCCGCGTTTGCTGGCCGCCATCACCGGTGAACATGTGCGCGGTGCACCGGTAACTGAACCGACGCTGCACCCGTTTCGCTATTGCTTTGAAGACCTTCAAGTGGGCATGAGCCTGCTCACCCACCGCCGCACCGTGGGCGAAGCCGACATCGTGGCCTTTGGCGGCATCAGCGGCGACTACTTCTACATGCACTTCGACGCCGTGGCGGCGGCCGCTTCGCCCTTCGGCAAGCGCATCGCGCACGGCTACTTTGTGCTCTCGGCGGCAGCGGGTTTGTTTGTGTCGCCGGCCCCCGGCCCGGTGCTGGCCAACTACGGCCTGGACACGCTGCGCTTCGTGAAACCGGTGGGCATCGGCGACACCATCCAGGCGCGGCTGACCTGCAAACGCAAAACCGACCGCCAGAAAGCCGGCGCCGACGGCGTGGGCCAGGGTGTGGTGGCGTGGGACGTGGAGGTGACGAATCAGCTCGGTGAACTGGTGGCCAGCTACGACATCCTGACGCTGGTGGCCAAGCGGGTGGCGGCAGTGGCGTCGGCACCGGAGTCATCACCGTCAAGCGCTACAGCTTCAACCAGCTAACGTCAAAAGTAAGGGCATTGTTGTTGACTGCTCTGATGCGCACCCGCCATGTGGTGCTGGCGCTGGGCACTGCGCAAACGCTGGCCTGGGCGGCGTCTTACTACTTGCCGGCGATGCTGGCCGCGCCGATGTCGCGCAGCCTGGGTGTTCAGCCGAGCACGGTGTACGCGGCGCTGTCGATGGCGTTGTTGATCGGCGCGGCCATCAGCCCGTGGGCCGGGCGGCGTGTGGACCGCAAAGGCGGGCGGCCGGTGCTGCTGCTGTCCAACATTCTTTTCATCAGCGGCCTGGTGGCGCTGTCAGCAGCGCAGGGGCTGCCTTCGATGCTGGCGGCCTGGGCGCTGCTGGGCCTGGCGATGGGCTGCGGTTTGTACGACACCGCATTTGCCACGCTGGTGCACCTGTACGGCAAAGGCGCGCGCCAGTCGATATCGGGCATCACGCTGCTGGCCGGTTTTGCCAGCACCGTGGGCTGGCCGCTGTCGGCTTTGATGGCAGCGCAGTGGGGCTGGCGGGGTGCCTGCCTGGGCTGGGCGGTGTTGATGCTGCTGGTGGCGCTGCCGTTGAATGCGCTGCTGCCACGCCGGCCGCCGCGCGGCGCTGCTGGGCCGGGCGTTGAAGGGCAGGGCGGGGCAGGGCAGGCCGCGGATGCCGAAGTGGGCCTGAAAGTCAGTGATCCTTTGCCCGCTGCTGGCAAACACCACGGGCCCGACGCGGTCAGTCCGCTTGGGCTGAACCCGTCGCCGCCGCCGCTGCCCGCGCCCGGGTTGATGCCGCTGGTGGCCCTGATCTTCACTTGCATGGGCTTCGTCAGCACCAGCATTTCCACCCACTTGCCCACCATCCTGCAAGCCGGTGGCCTGGGCCTGGCGGCTGCCGTCAGCCTGGCTGCTCTGGCCGGGCCGGCGCAGGTGGCGGGGCGGCTTCTTGAGCTCGGCGTGCTGCACCGCTACCCGGCCCTGTTGACGGCACGCGTTGCGGCTGCCGGCCACCCGTTGGGTGCTTTGTTGCTGTTGCTGGCCGGGCCGCCGCTGGCGCTGGCCTTTGTGCTGGTGCACGGGGTGGGCAACGGCATCATCACCATCGTGCGCGGCACCTTGCCGCTGGCGGTGTTTGGTGCGGCCGGTTTTGGTGCCCGCCAGGGCTGGCTGAACCTGCCGTCCAGGGTGGTGGGTGCGCTGTCGCCCTGGTTGTTTGGCTTGCTGCTGCAGCACCATGGCGCTGCGGCGCTGTGGGCCACGGTCGCCGCAGGTGTTGTCAGCTTGCTGCTGTTGCAGTTGCTGCCACGCTTGCGTGGTGGCCGCTGAACCAGCGGTTGGTCTGCCGGCTGCACGGGTGCGGCAGCGCTGGAACTGGCCTGCTGGTGCCCTGTTATTGCGGCCTTGATGGGCTGCAGGGGCGCCTCAAAATGTTTGTCCAACATGGAACCATTGCGCCTGGACACGCTGGCCGCCCAAGTGGTGGCCTGGCACAACCGCCACCCGCTGGCCCGCCGCATTGCGGCCGCACAGGTGCAAGGCATTGGCTATGTGCTGGTGCCTGCGGTGCAGGTGCAAATGCCCGCACGGGAAGATGCCACTGCAGTCGCGCCTGCAACCGCGTTTGCGGCCGCACCCGACGCTGCCGAGGTGGCTGGCGATCAACCCACCGAGGTGACCCCTTCTGCCGCCGGGCCGGCTATGGAAGCCGAAGCCGAAGCCGAAGCCGAAGCCGAGGTTGAAGCCGCAGTTGAAGGCGCAGTTGAAGCCGCAGTTGAAGGCGCAGTTGAAGGTGCAGTTGAAGGTGCAGTTGAAGGTGCAGTTGAAGCCGCAGCCGAAATAGAGGCTGCCGAAGCCCCGACAACACCGGCT
>JAYUPP010000328.1:0-8158 GCA_043760045.1 Betaproteobacteria bacterium | reverse complement strand
CAGCAAGACCCAGGCCGCCGTTGCATCGGCTTGTGCCGCTGCAGGCTGCAGCAAGGCGCTTTGCCATTGCGCGTGTTGAACGTAGCGGGCAGCAGCCCGAAAGCCGCTGGCATAGGCCTCGACCCGCAGAAATGGGTCGAGTGTTTCGATCATGAATGACGACAGCAAGGTGATGGCCTTGTTGCCTTCGGCCTGCGTCGGCGGCGGCAGCTTGTGCAACCACTGCTTGTAGGTGAGCGTGCGCGGCGCAGCATCCAGCAGTTCACGCAGCGCCGATCGCGCTTGCACTTGCCGGTCGGCGTCGTGCAGCAGTTTTTGAAGTTCCGACTCGGTCATGGTTTGCAGGTCAGCGCCTCTGCGGGCGTTTGATGGGTCTCTTCAACGATCATACGGGGGCCGATCGACAGGCCGATCGACGGCTTGGTTGACCGCTTGGTTGCTTGCTGCCGCCGGCCGCACGCGCTGGTGCCAGGCAAGCACGGCCCTGGTTCAACCCGGCGCGGCCGGCTTGCGCTTCAGCTGGGCGCGCAAGCGCTTGGCGGTGGACTTCACCTCGGTCATCACCGGGTGGTCCATCAACGACAGCACCGCCAGCCAGGACACCGCCGTCAACAGCGCGCCGAAAACACCAAACACGATGTAGTTGTCCAAGGTGACGCCGGCTACCCAGGCCCACAGCGCCGCCGGTGCCACCGCACCGACGGTGACCACCAGGCTCGTGCCGCAGGTGCGCAGCAGTTGGCGCGTGCCCAGGCCCAGGTGGTGCTTCAGGTAGCCCTGTGCCACCATGGCGCCCAGCAAAGTGGCCAGCAACACACCGACGGCCGCGCCGGTGATGCCCCAGCGTACAGCAGCCAGCAGGCCCACCACCTGCAGCAGCACCATCCAGATCTGCAGTGCATTCGCAGGCCGCGCATGGCCACGCGCGAGCAGCGCTTCACGCGACATGGCGTGCACCAGCTCGATGGCGAAAGCCGCCACCAAAATCTGCGCCAGCGGCACTGCCGCGTCCCACTGCGGGCCGTAGACGATGCGGATGGCGGAAAAAGCGGCAATGCCCATGAAGGCCAGGAAGGGCCAGCCGACGGCCGTCAGGTACGACACACTTTTAAGGTAAGCAGCGGCTATTTCGCCCTGCTCGCGGTCGCTGCGCGCGAAGTAGGGCATGCAGACAAACATCACCGGCCGCAAAGCCATGCGCTGGAACATTTCCACCAGGCCACCGGCGCGGCTGAACATCGCCACGTCGGCCATGCCCAGCGCGCGCCCGATGATCATCTCCGGCGCGCCCTTGCCCACTTGCCCGAAGAGGTAAACGCCGCTGGCGAACTTGCTGAAGTGAAAGATTTCAGCCACACCAGCCCATGCCGGCCAACGCGGAAACGAGGCCGGCCTGAACCACATCGAGCCGACCACCGTGACGACCATCGCAGCCAGTGCCGACCAGGCCAAGCTCATGTAGCTGAAGCCCATGAAAGCCAGGGTCACTGAAACCACGAAGCCCGTGATGTTGCCCAGGATGTTGCAGATGAGCAGCGGGCGGAAGTTCAGTTCGCGCCTGAAATAGGCCATCGTGACGGCACCAAAAGGCACCAGCAGGAAACAGATGGCTTGCACGCGCATCACCTCGCCGATGCCCGGTTCTTTGTAGAACGAAGCGGCGATGGCCGAACCGCCGAACATCGCAGCAGCCATGCCCCACGAGACGATGATGTTCAGCGTTAGCGTGGCCGCGATCTTCTTTCGCGTGAGATCCTTTTCCTGGATCATGTACTCGGCCACGCCGAAGTCGCGGAACATGCTGGCCAGCCCCGAGAACACGGCGGCCACCGCCAACACGCCGATGTCTTGCGGCGTCAAGAGCCGCGCAATGATGACCGTGCCGGCCAGACGCAAGACCAGGCTCAGATAACTGTCGGCCAGCGAAATCCAGAGGGACTGACGAACGGCGCCCACGCTGGCGCGCTTATTTTTGCTGGCGTGTGGGTGCGGTGGTGGGTGCAGCCGAGGCAGCCGCCGCCGGCCGGGCCGGGCGCGGCTTCTTGGCAGCACCGCCCGCCGCTGCAGGCTGCGCCACACCGTTCAGGCGGTCGAGCCGCGACTTCAGCGCCACCTCGTCGGGCAGCACCGACAAGCCTTGCTCAAGCACCGCCTTGGCGTCTTTGCGCTGACCCGAAAGCAGCATCAGGTCGGCCAGACCGGCATACGCGGGCCAGTAGTCGGGTTTCAATTCGCGCGAACGCTTGTACGACTCTGAAGCTTCACCGTAGCGCCGCAACAGCTTGAAATAGTCGCCCATGAAGTAATGGATTTCCGGCAACAGCACCATCGTGAGCGGCGCACGGCGCACCACGTACTGCATGTCGTCGATGGCCGATTCCACCAGGTGGTCGCGCTGGTTCTGGTTCAGGCCTGGCGACATCGAACGGTGCACCGCGATGCGCGCCCAGCAGTAGTGGTGCATGTCCCAAAAGCTGCGCCCCATCTTGGAAACCCAGGTTGGCGCCCGCGGTGATTCACGCACGCCTTGTTCCCAGCCGTTGACGGTTTGCACGTCCTGGCAAAACTCCGGCATCAACGCCAGTTCTCCCGGCGTCAGGTTGCGGTCGTAGGACGCGTGTGCCGCGTGCATCGCGGCCGCGAGGCCCCAGGCGATGGTGACCAGCCGAAGCTTATTCATAAATGCTGCCTTGATTCATAAGGTGCGCCCCGAGGCGGCGTTGCATGAGCTTCACTGCGGATAACGCCGCTCGGCCCAGTCGGACGACAACCACTTGCGATCGATTTTGCCGTTGGGGTTGCGCGGCAGCGGGCCTGTCGCAGGTTCGCAACCTGCCGGAACCATATACGCCGGCATGCGCTTTTTGCATTCGGCCAGCAGCGCGGCGGTGTCCAGTTCGGCCTGCCCAGGTGCCGGTGTGGCAATCACCTGTATCGCCTGGCCCAGGGTTTTGTCTTCAACACCGAAGGCCACACATTCACCCACCAAGCGGGTGGCGTAAAGAATTTCTTCCACCTCGGTCGGGCTGACGCGGTAACCCGAGGTCTTGATCATCTCGTCGCGGCGGCCGATGAAGTACAAAAAACCTTCGGCGTCGCGCTTGACGGTATCGCCCGAGAAAACCGCATATTCGGGCAGTTGCAGGCCACCCGGGCGGCCTGGCAGCAAGCGGTAACGCGCAGCCGTTTTTTCAGCGTCGTTCCAGTAACCCAGGCCCACCAGCGCGCCCCGGTGCACCAGCTCGCCGGGTTCGTTGTCGGCACACACCTGGCCTCCTTCGCCGAGCACCAGAATTTCCGCGTTCGGAATGGCCCGGCCTATCGAGTCGGGGCGGCGGTCCACTTCTTCTGGCGGCAGGTAGGTGGAGCGAAAAGCTTCGGTCAGGCCGTACATCAAAAAGGGCGCGGCGCGGGGCACCTTGGCGCGCAACAGGTCCAGCGTTTCGCGCGGCATGCGGCCACCGGTGTTGGCGAAGTAACGCAGGCGCTCGCCGATCGCCGCTGGCCATTGCAGCTGCGTGAGCTGGATGTACAGCGGCGGCACCGCCGTCAGGCCCGTCACGGCCTCGCGTTCCATCGCACGCAGCACGTCACGCGGCATCAAGTAGTTCAGCAGCACCGTGCGCGCGCCCACATGGAAGGCGGTGGTCAGCTGGCTGAAACCTGCGTCGAACGACAGCGGCAGCGCGGCCAACAGTGTGTCGCCCGCGTGATTGTTCAGATAAGACGCCACACTTTTGGCGCCCGCCACCATGTTGCGGTGCGACAGCACCACACCCTTGGGTTTGCCGGTGCTGCCCGATGTGTACAGGATGGCCGTCATGTCGGTGTCGATCGAGCGGTGCCCAGCGCGTGGCGGCGCACGCAGCCACTCGGCCCACACATGGCACTGCACTTGCGCGGGCAGGGGCACCGGCGTGGATGCAACTTCGGTCAGCACCACATGGCGCAGCGCAGGGCACTGCGCCAGCGCGCCGCTGATCAACGCCAACCGCTGCGGCGACGTCACCAGCACGTTGACATCGCAGTCGACCATGATGAAACCAACCTGCTCGCCTTTCAACAAAGGGTTGATGGGCACAAAAACACAGCCGGCTGCCGGTGCGCCAAAACTGGCGACCACGGTTTCAATGCGCTTCTCAAGATAGATGCCCACACGGGCACTGCGCTCGGTGCCCGCGGCCATCAGCCCGTGGGCGAAACACGTCACCGCATCATGCAGCTGGGCGTAGTTCAAACTGTGCTTGCCTGCAGTCAGCGCAAGGTCTTGCTCGGCGCGGTGGGCGGCGACGGTGATCAGTTCGTGCAGCAGCGTGGATTCGGGCATGAGCGGTGTGAAGTGGCCGTTGCTTCGGCAGCGCAAAAGTATGTCACGCCCACCTCACGCGCTGCACAGGCCGGTGCAGGGCGCTGCGCACTTCGGCACAGAAGCGGGCCCGGTGCGGCTGACAGCCACACCTAGAATCACACGCTTTTTCGCCCTTCAACCCCGTGCCTCTGCGCGCATCCTGTCGGCACCCGCCAACCCGCCCAGCGAAACATGCGCGTCCTCTATCACCACCGCATCGCGTCCAAGGACGGGCAGATCACGCACATTGAAGAAATGGTCGCGGCGCTGCAGGGCCTGGGGCATGAAGTGCGTGTGGTCAGCCCCGAGGTGCATCACAAAGACTCGGGCCAGGGCGGCAGCCCGGGCTGGGTCGGCAAGCTGAAGGCGCATCTGCCCACGGCGGTGTATGAGCTGGCCGAAGCCGGCTATTCGCTGGTGGCTTACCGGCGGCTCATGAAGGCCGTGCAAGACTTCAAGCCTGACGTCATTTATGAACGTTATGCCTTGTTCCAGCCTGCCGGCGTGTGGGCCAGCCGCCGCACCGGCGTGCCGCTGCTGCTGGAAGTGAACGCGCCCTATGCCATTGCGCGGCGCAAGTACGGCAGCATGGCGCTCGGCGGTTTTGCCGACCGTGTGGAGCGCTACACCTTTTGTGGTGCGACGCGGGTCTTTCCGGTGACGCAGGTGCTGGCCGACATGCTGGTGGGCATGGGCGTGCAGCGCGAAAACATCCGTGTCATTCCGAACGGCATCAACCCGCGCGATTTCGCAACCGTGCCGACAACCGCCGTTGCCCAGGCCGGCTTTGGTTTGCAGGGGCGCATGGTCATCGGCTTCATCGGCTTCGTGCGTGAGTGGGACCGCCTCGACCGCATCGTCAACTGGCTGGCGCGCCGGCCCAAAGACGACCCCGCGATGCTGCTGGTGGTGGGTGACGGCCCGGTGCGCACGGCGCTGGAAGCACAAGCGCAACAGCTGGGGGTGGCCCACAAGTTGAAATTCACCGGTGTGGTGCCGCGCAGCCAGGTGCCGGCTGCAGCAGCGGCTTTTGACGTCGCGCTGCAGACTGCGCTGGTGCCTTATGCGTCGCCGCTGTGCCTGTTCGAGTACATGGCACTCGGCAAGGCCATCCTGGCGCCCGATCAGCCCAATCACCATGAAGTGCTGGTGGGTGGGGTGGACGCCGACCTCTACGACCCCGATGACGAAGCTGGCATCGAGAAACGGCTGGACGTGCTGGCGTCGGACGCGGGCCTGCGCGCGCGCCTGGGCGCCGCTGCACACCAGGCCCTGCAAGACCGCCGTTATGTGTGGGCCAGCAACGCGCAGCGTGTGAGCGATGTCGCGGCGCAGGCGGTGGCAGCCTCAGGCCACCCGAGCCGGGCATGAAACGCGGCCTGTTGCCACACGAAGCGATGGCGATTGACCTGGAACCTATGAGCCCAATCTCTGACAACCTCTTGCTTGGCTTACCGCGCTTTGCGGCCGCCGCGCCCGTGGCAGCACACACAGCCCAAACCTGGCAAGCACTGCTGCAACAACACGGGGCTGCTGCTGCGCCAGCGCATGTGGGTGGTAACTTTGCAGTGGCCCTGCGCCGGGCCGATGGCAGCACCTACCTGGCCGTAGACCGCTTCGCGGCGCAGACGCTGTGCTACACGGTGCAGGACGGTGAGCTGCGTTATGCCGAACGGGCTGACCAGCTGGCCGGCGCCCAACCCGAGCTGGAACCGCAGGCGCTGTTTGACTATCTGTACTTCCACGTCATCCCGTCGCCGCAGACCATCTTCAAAGGCGTGCACCGCCTGACGGCTGGCCGCTGTGCCGAGTTCCGCGATGGACGGCTGAAGGTGGATCGTTATGTCACGCCCACCTTCACTGCCACGCGCAAGCCAAAATTTGCCGAACTGCGCGAAGAGTTCCTGGCCTTGCTGCGCCAGGCCGTGCAGCGGCAGCTGGACGGCAGCCAGCCGGCCTGCTTCTTGAGTGGCGGCACCGACAGTTCCACCGTGGCCGGCATGATGGTGGCGGTGTGCAAGGAAAAACCGTCCACTTACTCCATCGGCTTTGAAGCCGAGGGTTACGACGAGATGGGGTACGCCCGACTGGCGGCGCGCCATTTCGGCACCGACCACCACGAGTACTACGTCACCGCCGACGACCTGGTGAAAAGCATCGGCGCGGTGGCGGCGTCTTACGACCAGCCGTTCGGCAATTCGTCGGCGCTGCCGGCCTTTTATTGTGCGCAGCACGCGCAGCAAAACGGGGTCACGCGCATCCTGGCGGGAGACGGCGGCGACGAACTCTTTGGCGGCAATTCGCGCTATGCGATGCAAGAGGTTTTTGGCTGGTACCAGCAGCTGCCCCAGGCACTGCGGCGCGGCGTGCTAGAGCCGTTTTTTGGCATTCCGGCAGTGGGCCGCGTGCCGCTGCTGAAAAAAGGCACGGGCTACATCCGGCAGGCCAACACACCGCTGCCCGAACGGCTGCAAGCCTTCAATCTGGTGCGCCGCCTGGGCTATGCCGAGGTGCTGGAGCCGGCTTTCCTGGCGCAGATCAACACTGCGCAAGTGGGACAAGAGCAAGCGGCGGTGTGGGCCGAAGCGCAGAGCGAACACGAGATCGATCGCCACCTGGCTTATGACTGGCGCTACACGCTGGCCGAATCGGACCTGCCCAAAGTGCGCGGCACCACCGCGCTGGCGGGACTCGCGGTGGGCTTCCCGATGCTCGACGACGACCTGCTGGCTTTTTCGATGCGCCTGCCGCCGCAATACAAACTGAACCGGCTGCGCCTGCGCTGGTTCTTCAAGGAGGCGCTGCGCGGCTTTTTGCCCGACGAAGTCATCACGAAAAAAAAGCAGGGCTTCGGGCTGCCTTTTGGCGTGTGGGCGATGCGCCATGCCGGGCTGCGCGAATTGGCCAGCGACTCGGTGCGCAGTTTTGCCACGCGCGGCATCGTGCGCCCCGACTTTGTACAGCAATTGCTCGCCACGCATTTGCCCGCGCACCCGCACTACTACGGCACCATGGTTTGGATATTGATGATGGCCGAGCAATGGATGCGTGTGCACACGCCCGACTACAAACTGCACGCCTGAGGGTTGTGCCGGTCGAAGCGCGGAGCGAAGTGCTGCGTGAGGTGCTCGGTGAGGTGCGGCGTGTGGTGGCCTTGGCGATGCGCGCGCAGTAAGCCTTGCGCGCCGGATTGCGGTTGTCGGCTGCCGTTTAATTTTGCTTACCCTCTGTAAATTTGCCGGGCTTGATTCCAGAGCCGCGCTGCCGATATTGCGTTGACAAGGTCCCGCTGTGCAGTGCTTCGTGCTGTGCACCCTTCATACGCACGACGCACAAGGCAAGCTCACCATGTCAGATGTTTCTCGCCGACTGGCCCTGAAGGGCGTGGTGGCCTCGACCACCGGTTGGGTAACGGCTTGTGGAGGCGGTGGTGGACAGCCCACTGAACAGGCGCTGGCAGCAGCGCCGGCCGTGCCAATTTCACCGCCGCTGGCACCGGTGCCGGCACCAGCGCCTGCACCCGCACTGGCGCCAGCACCCACACCCGCACTGGCGCCAGCACCCACACCTGCACTGGCGCCAGCACCCACACCTGCACCGGCACCTGCACCTGCACCTGCACCTGCACCTGCACCTGCACCGGCACCGGCACCGGCACCGGCACCCGCGCCGCCAGCCGTGGCGTTGATTGCTCCCGGCAAGTACCGGTCGTCACATACCTATCTGTTCCAGTCCGTCTCGCAAGCGGTATTGCCCAAGCGATTGCCCGAAGGGGAGGACTATGGCCACGACGTCTTCGGCCCCACGCAC
>JAYUPP010000327.1:0-8161 GCA_043760045.1 Betaproteobacteria bacterium | reverse complement strand
CGGGCTGGCTGTGGGGGCTGGACGCCCAGTGGTCGTCGCGCCGCGGCGTGGCCGGCAATGAAGACGGCCGCCTTGAAGACAATGAGGACACCCGCGCCGACCTGAGCCTGCCGGCGAGCACACGTGTAAACCTGCGCGCCAGCTGGCAGCCGCAGGGCTGGAAAGGCGCTGAACTTTTTCTGCGGGTGAACAACCTGCTTGACCCGCGCAGCCACAGCTACGGCACGCTGGCCGAGACAGTGTTTGACGCGCAGGGCCACTACAGCGGCAATAAACGGTTGGCGCTGTTTGTGGCGCCAGGCGCACCCCGGGCAGCGGCAGCCGGGCTGCGGTTGCGGTTCTGACCGGCGCCGTTGGCGCACCCGTGCACCGGCGTACCTGAGCAACTGCGCAACTGCGCAACTGCGCAACTGCGCGACTGCGCGACTGCGCGACTGCGCAGGTGCGCAACTGCACGACTGCACAACTGCACAACTGCGCAACTGCGCAACTGCGCAGGTGCGCAGGTGCGCAGGTGCACCAGCGACTCACTCGATCGTCAAACGCTCGAACCAGCGCGATCCTGCTGCCATGTCGTCGCGCAACGCGGGCCTGAACGGCGGCACGTCAGCGCGCGCCGGCGGCGCCGCAATCAGGTTCAGGTCCACCGCTTGCGGTTTGCCTTCCAGGCCACGCTCGGTGCGGCGCAGCTGAAAGTAAACGCCGTTGTAGAACTTGGCGCCGAATTCGCCGGGTTTTTTGTACATGAACATCAGCGCATGTTCCAGCCAGCCCAGGTCGGTGGCCGTGATGGTGCCGGGCTGCGGGTGCGGGTAGGGGATGTGGCACAGAATTTCAGTGCCGCCGGGCAGACATTTCATCTCGCGCATCGACAAAAAGTAGTCGGTGAACCGGCTGTGGTCCATCTTCAGCTCGAAGCGCTGCAGGCCTTCGGCCGTGGCAGGCGTGAAGTTCACCTGGCCCACCACCAGGCGCTGGCCGTCGGTGCTGTGCAGCACGATGCGGTGCGGGCCCGTGAGGGGTTGCGGTTGCGGTTGTGCACACACACTGAAGCCCATGCACAACAACAGCGGCGCGCTTAAGCACTGCAACAGCAACCGCCGCAAGTACAAAAAAGGGCCACCTTGCGGCGGCCCTTCTTCAGCGCTAAAGCCTGGCAGCAGCATGCCGCCTACTTCATCATCTTGAACACCCACATCGAACCGCCCTGCTCCAGGAAGTTTACTTTCTTGGCCACGTCGCCGCCCCACAGTGGCACCGCGCCGCCCCAGCCTGAAGCCACCGCCACGTATTGCTCGCCTTTGTCAACCCAGGTCACGGGCGGGGCCACGACGCCCGAGCCAGTCTGGAACTTCCACAAGATCTTGCCGGTCTTCGCGTCGGCCGCTTGCAGGAAACCTTCAGGCGTGCCCCAGAACACCAGGTTGCCACCGGTGGTCAGCACCCCACCCCACAGCGGTGCGTTGTTAGGCGCTTCCCAGACGATCTTGCCGGTTTTGGGGTCGATGGCGCGCAGTGCGCCGATGGGCCCATCGTTCAGCGTTTTGATGGTGAAACCCGCACCCATGAAAGCGGCACCTTTTTTGTAGGTGACCGGCTCGTTCCAGATTTCCATGCCCCATTCGTTGGCTGGCACGTAGAACAATTTGGTGTCGGGGCTGTAGGCCATGGGCATCTGGTTCTTGCCGCCCAGGAACGAAGGCGCCGAGAACACCACGTTGCCCTTCTTGGGGTCGGCGCTCGCCGTGGGGTCGCCAGGGCGGTTTTCAGGCACGAAGTTCGGCCGGCCGGTTTTCAGGTCGATGCCGGTGGCCCAGGTAATTTTCTTCACAAACGGGAAAGCATTCACCAGCTTGCCGGTCTTGGCGTCGTTCACATAGAAGAAACCATTCCGGTCGGCCTTGCCGCCCAGCGTTTGTGCGCCGTCGTCGTAGGTGATGAACTCGTTCACACCGTCATAGTCCCAGCCGTCGTTGGGCGTGTTCTGGTAGTGCCAAACAATCTGTCCGGTTTTGATGTCGATGGCCACCGTGCTGGTGCTGTAGAGGTTGTCACCCTTGCGCAGGTGGCTGTTCCACGGTGCGGGGTTGCCGGTGCCGAAGTAGGCCAGGCCCGTTTTGGCGCTGTAGGTGCCGCCCAGCCAGGTGGCCGCGCCGCCGGTTTTCCACAGGTCGCCAGGCCAGGTCTTGCCGGCGGTGCCGGACACGCCGTTGTCGCTGGCGTTGCCGGCCTTGTCAAACTTTTTGCCCATGTGGCCTTCAACCACCGGGCGCGTCCACACCATCTGGCCGGTTTTGGGGTCGCGTGCTTCCACGCGGCCGACGACGCCAAATTCGCCGCCCGAGACACCGGTCAGCAGCAGGCCACCGGCAATCAACGGTGCAGCGCTGGCGCTGTAGCCGGCAGCGTAGTCGTCGATTTTTTCTTTCCACACCACCTCACCGGTGTCTTTGTTCAGTGCCACCAGCTGCGCGTCCAGCGTGGCGAAGATGACAAGGTTGTCGTACAGCGCAGCGCCACGGTTGATGACGTCGCAGCAGGGCATGATGCCGTCGGGCAGCCGGTGTTCGTACTTCCACAGCTTGGCGCCGGTTTTGGCATCCAGCGCAAAGATGCGCGAGTAAGACGCGGTGACGTACATCTTGCCTTCATGAATCAGCGGCTGGCTTTCCTGGCCGCGCTGTTTTTCACCACCGAAAGAAAAACTCCACGCCGGCACCAGGCGGTTCACGTTGCTGGTGTTGACCATTTTCAGCGGCGAATAACGCTGACCGTCGGTGCCGATGCCCCAGGACAAGACGTCGCCCGGGGTTTTGGCGTCGTTGGCGATCATCTGGTCGGTGACGGCGGCGTGCGCCGCAGTGGATGCCAGGGCAGCAGCCACCAAAAGGCTGAGCAGGGTTGGGCGCATGGTTGTGTCTCCGGGGGTTCTATGAATGCGGTTACCGGGCTTCTTGCCAGCAACCGGCCAGCCGGGCAGGACTCCGGCTTTTGCGAGAGCGAAAGTTACGCTGATTGCCCGCGCAGGGAACCTGCGGGCTAACCCGCGCCGGGTGTGACAAGCTAGTACAGCGGCCCCAACGGCGTGCTGGCGCAGCGCGGGATTGCAGCAGGGTTCGCAGCAGGGTTCGCAGCAGGCTGGGCAGCAGGCTGTGCAGCAAGCCCGTCAGCGCCGCTGCAGTGCCTTCTTTTCGTAGCGCGGGTACAGGTGCGCCACGTTGCGCACGTATTCGGTGGCAAATGCGGCCCAGCTCTTGTAGGGGGCTGGTACGGGCCCGCGCAGCACCTCGTTCATGTCCCAGCCCTGTTCGGCGTAGGCGGTGAATGCACGGTCCAGCCAGAGCAGGAAGTCGCGTGTGCCGGCCGCGCCGCTGCCGTCGCTGTGCACCGGGCCGTGGCTCGGCACCACGGTGCGCCATTGCAGTTTGAGCACCTGATCCAGGCTCTTGATCCAGGGCTCCAGTTGCGCGTGGGGCGTGGTCGGCACACGGTTTGCGAACACCAGGCCACCGGCAAACACCACGCCGCTGCTGCGGTCCACCAGCACCAGGTCTGAAGCGGTGTGGCCGCTGAATTCGCGCAGTTCGAATTCGCGCCCGCCCAGCTGCCAGCGGCCGGCTTTTGTGGCGCTGTCAATGTCGTGGCTGGGCAGCAGGTATTCGGTGCCTTTCATCCAGTCGCCACACAGGCGGTACAGGTTGGTTTCATAAGCTGCCGCCTCGCGCGCCATGCCGGCGCGGGTGGCGGCGGTGGCGTGGCGCGGCACATCGGCAAAAGCCTGGTTGCCCAGAAAGTAGTCGGGGTGCAGGTTCAGGTGCAGCACCTGCGCCACGGGCTGTGTGGTGGTGCGTGCGATCAGCGCGCGCAGTTGTTCACCGTAGCGTTTGCTGGGGCCGGTGTTGATGACCAGCACACCGGCGGGCGTGACGATGAAACCGGTGTTGATGATGTTGCAGCCGTTGGCGGGCGCGAAGTCGGCGTTGTCGCCTTCCACCACATAAACGCCCGCTGCCAATTCACGCGCCTGCAGCCGGTAGTCCAGCGTGGTGAAGTCGGCGCGTGGCGCGGCGCGGGCGGTGCCGGCGCAGCACACCAGCGCGGCTGCCAAAACGGCCACAAACTTCATTGCGACCGGCGTCATTGCAAACGACTTTTGATGCGGTTGCCGTTGTTGTCGCTGCCCACGATGTTCACGCCGCCGGCCGGGGGGGTTTTGAAATCGAACGAGAACACCGGGTTTTCGCTGACCGGCTCGTAAGCCTGCAGGCGCGCCAGTTCACGGCCCTGGCCGTCTTGCACCGACAGGCGGTTGACGTAAAACGCCGGCACCCCGTTAACGAGGCCGGTGTCCATCGGGTGCATCACCTGCAGGCGCAGCCGGGTGGGCGCGTCGGGTGCGCGGCTGTACAGCTTGCCGGTAACGTCGCCGAGCGTTTGTGACCAACTGCCGTCTTTGCGCGTGGCGCCCGCCACCGTGCAGCCGCCGCCCGCTGAATCGACCCAGGTGCCGCCCACCACCCAGGCGCCGGTTTTCAGCTTCACGGCCACGCGCACGGGTGAGGCCTGTTCCAGCTTGAAGCGGAAAGCCAGCGCCGGCAGCGCGTGGGTGGGGTGGTAGTCCAGCACCTTGCGGATGGGGTTGCGGTCGACCAGCACCACGATGCGGTCCACCGCGCCTAACGCCGGGTCTACACGCAAGCTGATGGGCACATTCATCGGGTCTTCGGCAAAGCCGGGGCCCTGCACTTGAACGCGGTGGTCGAAGGTGACGGGCGCGTTGTCGAGGTAGGTTTTGCGCATGTCCAGCCAAGGGTGCGAGCGGTAGGGGTCGGTGGCCAGGGGGTCGGTGGCTGCGCCGAGGGCGGCACACGACAGACACATCGCAATCACCATCGCCTGTGCCCGCAGCACCGCGCGCGCCGGGCTGGCATGTTCCACCGTGCGCGCCGGGCTCTGCATTACGGCAGCCCCACCAGCCGCAGCGCCAGCAGCACGCTGCGCGGCGTGCCGGGCTCGAAAAAGCGGCTGTTGGCGTCGTTCACGATCACGCTGCCAGCGTGGTTTTTATCGGCCAGGTTGTCCACACGCAGCAGCCATTCCATGCGCAGGCCGCTGCCCAAGGCAAAGCTTTTGCTCCAGCGTGCAGCCGCCAGGTTGCTGCTGCCTGCAAAGTCGGTGTTGCGGTCGTTCACGGCCACGCGGCCCATGTGGCGCGCTTCCAGCGCCCAGGTGCCCCAGGCGCCGCCGGCCCATGCCAGTTCGGCCCAGGCGCCGCCGCCGGGCGCGCCGGCAATGCTGCCGCCAGCGGCCACCGGCACCGTGGGGGGGCAAGGCACCCCTGCGCAGGCCCGGAAGTCGTCGCGGTAGTGGGCGCGCAGGGTGCTGGCTGACAGCTGTGCGCTGACGGGCCCGGCCGGTTTCCAGGCCATGCCCACTTCAGCGCCACGGCGCAGGGTGCGACCGACGTTCTGAAAGGCCGAGCGGCCGCCGCTGTTGGTGGCCACTGCAATTTCGTTGCTCGTCTGCACCTCAAACAGCGTGGTTTCCAGCGCCAGACTGCCAGCACGCCACTTCACGCCGGCTTCAAACTGCCGGCTGGTCTGCGGCAGCAGTTGCGTGTTGAAGCCGCCGCTGCCGCTGACCTGGTAGGCCAGTTCACCCAGCGTGGGCGACTCGAAACCACGCGCCGCGCTGGCGTGCAGGTTCAGGCCTGGTGCGGCCTGCCAGCGCAGGCCGAGCACCGGGTTGGTGTAGCTGAACTTCAAGGCCCCCGAGTCATTGCCATTCGTCAGGTAGGCATCTTCAGCCGACAGCCGCACGCGGCCGCTGCGCACGCCGGTGCTGGCGGTGACGGCCGGCGACAGCGCCAGTTCGCCCTGTGCATACACGTCCTGCGTTTGGGCGCGGTTGTTTTCGTCGCGGCGCAGGCGGCCGGTTGCGCCCAGCACCTGGTTGGGTGCCGTGCCGGTGAAGTTCTCGAAGCCTTGTCGCGCATCACTTTGGCGGTCTGCCGCCACGCCCGTCACAAGATCAAAACCCAGCGTCGGCCAGGACCAGCGCAGGCGTGCGTCCACGCCGCTGTAGTCGCGGTCAAAGGCAATCACGCCGCCGCCGTGGCGCGCATTGGTTTGGGTTGCGGCGGGTATCGCCAGCCACTGCGCCACGCTGCGCTGGCCGCTGTACAGCGCCAGCTGGCTGCTTTGCAGCGCGCTGTCGTCAAAACGGTGCACCCAGCTGACGCCGGCCTGGCTTTGTTCGGTGGTCTTGCGGGTTTTGAAGTCGATGGCTTGGGCGGCGGTTTGCTCCGGGCCCAGCTCAAACTGCGCGCGGGTCAGGCCCAGCGGGTCGTTGGCCGGCTGGTCCAGGTGGCTCATGAGCACGGTCACGGTGTCGTGGCTGCCTTTCCAGCCCAGGCGCGCGTTGGCCTGCGTTTTTTTGGCCTGGCTCTGCGGCCTGAAACCGTCAATCTGCAGGTGCGACGCGCTGACGCGCACGTCAAAACCCCCGTCAAGGGGTGACGCCACCGACACGCGGGCCTGGCGCAAGCCGAAACTGCCGGCGTCGACACCGAACTGCACTTCACGCTGCGCGGCGGGCGCGCTGAAGAGCGCGATCACACCGGCCGAGCTGTTGCCATACAACACCGAAAAGGGCCCACGCAGCACCTCAATCCGCTGCGCGCCAGCGATGTCGAAATGCGACACCTGGCCCTGCCCGTCAGGGCCGCTGGCCGGTATGCCGTCGGCAACCAGCCGCAGCCCGCGCACGCCAAAACCGGCGCGGGCGCCAAAACCGCGGGCGCTGATCTTCAGGTCTTGGGCGTAGTTGCCGCGGTTGTTCACGACCAGGCCGGGCACCTGCACCAGCGCTTCGCTCAGGTTGACCATGGGCCCGGCGCTGCGCAGCGCCGCACTGCCGATCACGCTGATGGCAAAAGGCGCTTCATCAGCCTTGCGCTGCTGGATCGAGCCGGTGACCACCACTGTTTGGGTGTCGGCAGCCGACTGCGCCCCCGCACCGGCCGCAGCGAAACAAAACAGCAGGCAGGCCGCAGATGGGTGAAGCATGAAATGCCGTGTCGATTGGGTCTGGTTGCTCATCGGGGGGTCAGGAGTTTGGACACGCGGTCTGCCGCGTGCAGACAAAGCGTCAATGACACCCCGACCGACCGCCTGCGGCTAGACGTGGGAAACCCGTGCGCGTGCACCAGAAAGCAACAGCGCCGGCCCTGGGCAGTGGGCCGGCGCAGTATTGGGCCCGAACGGCCGTGTGGCCAGGGGCTTCAGCCGAGGCTGTGGCGCCGGCGGCTGGCGCCCAGCGCCGCCAGTGCCAGCAGCGCCAACGCCAGCGTGGCCGGAGCCGGCACCGCCGTGACGCCAAAACTCGCGCCGTTGGCGGCAGTAAACACAAAGTTGGTGATGCCGTAAGTGGCTGAAGTGGCACTGAAACGCACGCCGTCAAAAAGCCCCAGCCGCGTGCCGCCCAGGCCCACCACGGCGCCTGTGGCGTCCACTTCCTTGAAGAAGGTGTCGATGTCAAACAGCCCGGCGTTCAGGAATGCCAGCGGGTGGGTGTCACCCAGGAACTGGAACTGAATCACACCACCGTCCAGCAGCATCTGCGTCGGGTCGCCGAGCACGATTTCATCAACATCAAAGAGGCCGTTGCCCCGTGCCTGCACTTCCAGCGCGATGGTGCCGTTGCGGTTGTCCAGGCTGCCGTTGATGGTCAGCCGGCCGGGTGAATTGCCGGGGTTCATCAAACCGTAGTTGACGACATTGCCGTTGATGACGCCGCTGCCGCCCAGGTATCCGTTGCTGCCGTTGGTCAGCGTGGTGGTGTTGACGGTGCCATCGGCAATCAGCGTGCCGGTGCCCACCGTATGGCCGTTAGCGTCGTGTGCCACGCCCACCCGGCTGGTGGCCGACAGCGTGGCGCCGCTGCCGACGATCACCGTGCCGGCGGTGTTGGCCATGCCGCCGATCAGCACGCGGCCGTTGGCACCGTTGACGTTCAGGCTGCTGCCGGCGCCGGCCAGTGTCATTTGCCCGACGCCCGCAGCGGTGGCTGAAGACAGGCGGCCGATGCCTACATTGGCTTCAGGGCCGTTGACGCTGACGGTTGAGCCGCCCAGGATGTTGATGAAGCCGCTGCCACCCGG
>JAYUPP010000326.1:0-25920 GCA_043760045.1 Betaproteobacteria bacterium | reverse complement strand
CGCTTTCCACCACGTCGGGGTAGATGGTGCCTTGGGCCAGCCACTTGGCGCCTCGGGCATGGGGGCCGTCGGCGTGCGCCGCTTTCAGCTTCGCCGCTTCGGCCTGAAAGACTTCGACAAACTCGCGGCCGATGATCTTGCGTTTTTGCTCCGGGTCGGTCACTCCCTTCAGCGCGCCCAGGAACTGCGCCGCCGCGTTCACATGCACCACCTTGGCATGCAACCTGCCAGCAAACATGTCCATTACCA
The DNA here is from genome assembly GCA_043760045.1 of Betaproteobacteria bacterium. GTDB lineage: Bacteria > Pseudomonadota > Gammaproteobacteria > Burkholderiales > Burkholderiaceae_C > Rubrivivax. The sequence goes on along the minus strand of JAYUPP010000326.1, from coordinate 25,671 downwards.
ACCGGCCTTCGTCCAGGCGCAGCAGGCCGTGGTCTACAAACACGCACGTCAACTGCTCGCCGATGGCGCGGTGTATCAACGCTGCGGCCACGCTGCTGTCCACACCGCCCGACAAGCCGAGGATGACTTCTTCATCACCCACCTGGGCCTTGATGCGCGCCACCGCCTCGTCAACGTAGCTGCCCATGACCCAGTCGCCCTTGCAGCCGGCGATGTCACGCACAAATCGCGTTAGCAACTTCGCGCCCTGCACGGTGTGGGTCACTTCGGGGTGGAACTGCACCGCGTAAAAACGCCGCTTTTCATCGGCCATGCCAGCTATCGGGCAGCTCGGGGTGCTGGCCATCAGCTTGAATCCGGGCGGCAGCACGGTGACTTTGTCGCCATGGCTCATCCACACCTTCAGCATGCCGTGGCCTTCGGCCGTGCTGAAATCTTCAATGCCTTGCAGCAGGTTGGTGTGGCCGTGCGCGCGCACTTCGGCATAACCAAATTCGCGCTGGTCGCTCCATGCCACCGTGCCACCCAGTTGGGTGGCCATGGTCTGCATGCCGTAGCAGATGCCCAGCACCGGCACGCCGGCTAACCACACCAACTGCGGGGCACGCAGCTGGTGGTCTTCATAGGTGCTGGCGTAGCTGCCGCTCAGGATGATGGCCTTGGCGCCGAAGCTGCGCACAAAGTCGTCAGACACATCGCTGGGATGGATTTCGCAGTAGACCTGCGCTTCGCGCACGCGGCGCGCGATGAGCTGGGTGACTTGGGATCCGAAGTCGAGGATGAGGATCTTGTCGTGCATCACGTTTTTGGTTGGTGCCGCGCCGGCGGCAACTTACACAGCAGGGGTGGACACCAGCGCCGCGCGGCGGCGGGCCTGGCGCTGAAAGTGCACGGCAGCCAACAGCAGCGCGGTGGCCTGCAGCGCGGCGCAAAAGAACATCGGCGCGCCCACACGCCAGTCGCTGCGCGGCAGGTGCGAAACGGTGGCCATCAATGGTGCGGCGAAGACGGGCGCAATCACCGCCATCAGGCTGTTCAGGCTGCTGACGGCACCCATGGTCTGGCCCTGCGTGCGTTCGTCAGCCGCCGCCGACACCAGGCCCTGCAGCGATGCCGCCACGGCCGCGCCCAGCACATTGACGAAGATCACGGCATACATCATCCAGGGCTCGGTCGCCAGACCCCAGGCCAGAAAGGCGATGCTCGACGACACCAGGCCCGCCACCGTCAGCCGCTGCGCAGTAAAGCGTTTGAGCAAACGACCGAGCAACACACCCTGCACCAGCGCCGACACCAGGCCCACCGCAAACAGCGACCAGCCGTTTTCAGCCGGGCCCCAGCCAAACCTGAAACTGCCGTACAGCACCCACACGGTGTACAGCGCAAACTGCGCCAGACCGGCAAAGGCGAGCACGCCCACCAGCAGGCCCACGCCTTTCAGCGCCACGAGTTGTTTGAATGACGACACCGGGTTGGCACGCTTCCAGTCAAACGCGCGGCGCTGTGCTGCTGGCAATGACTCGGGTAGCACATAAAAGCCATAGGCCAGGTTGGCCAAGGCCAGCACACCCGCAACAAAAAAGGGCAGCCGCAGGTCGATGCCACCCAGCACCCCACCGAACACCGGGCCCAGGATGAAGCCGAGGCCAAACATCGCGCCCAACAGGCCAAATCGTTTCGCCCGCTCGGCAGCCGGTGTGATGTCGGCCACATAGGCATTCGCCACCGCCGCGTTGGCCTGCATGGCGCCGCCCACAATGCGCGACATCACCAGCATCCACAGCGCGCTGGCCAGTGCGGTGGTGAAGAAGTTGATGGCCAGGCCGCAAAAGCCCAGCAGCAGCACCGGCCGGCGCCCGTAACGGTCAGACAAGGCCCCCAGCACCGGCGCGGCCAGAAACTGCGCCAACGCATAACTCGCGGCCACCACGCCGTACCAACGCGCTTGCTCGCCGGGGTCGTTGGTGAACTGGCCCACGATGGTGGGCAGCACGGGCACGATGATGCCCACGGCCAGCATGTCGATCAACACCACCAGCAGAATGAAGCGCATCGCCGCAGCCTGCCCGGCAGGCGCGCTTGCCGGCGGGCCCATGTGAAAGTCTTTCATGATCCGAGGCAATGCCCCACATCATGAAAGTTAGGCTCGCTGGGCTGATCTTGCAGAACGGGCCGATCGGGCGGGGTTTCAACTGGCACCGGACCACTCATTCCATGCGGTCGTTGGGCGCTTCTTTGGTGATCTGCACGTCGTGCACATGGCTTTCGCGCATGCCGGCGGAACTGATCTCGACAAACTGCGCACGTTCGTGCATGTCGGCAATGCTGGCGCAGCCGCAGTAGTGCATCGAAGCTTTCAGGCCACCGGCCATTTGAAAGATGACCGCCACCACCGAGCCTTTGTAAGGCACCTGGCCTTCAATGCCTTCGGGCACCAGCTTGGTGGTGCTCGGGTTGTTGCCGCTGCTTTCCTGGAAATAGCGGTCGGCCGAACCCTGCTGCATGGCGCCGATGCTGCCCATGCCGCGATAACTTTTGTAAGTGCGGCCCTGGTACAGGATGGTCTCGCCGGGCGCTTCTTCGGTGCCGGCAAAAGCGCCGCCCATCATCACGCAGTCGGCACCGGCGGCAATGGCTTTTGCAAGGTCGCCGGAAAAACGCACACCACCGTCGGCAATCACCGGCACGCCGCTGCCCTTCAGCACTTGTGCCACCTGGTCGATGGCAAAAATCTGCGGCACGCCCACGCCCGTGACGATGCGGGTGGTGCAGATGCTGCCCGGGCCGATGCCCACTTTGACGGCGTCGGCACCCGCTTCGGCCAGCGCCAGCGCAGCGGCTGCGGTGGCGATGTTGCCGCCGATCACGTCCACCTGCGGGTAATTTCGCTTCACCCAACGCACCCGTTCCACCACGCCCGCCGAATGGCCGTGCGCGGTGTCCACCACCAGCACGTCCACGCCGGCGCGCACCAGCAGTTCCACACGTTCTTCGGTGCCTTCGCCCACGCCCACCGCTGCGCCCACGCGCAGTTTGCCTTGTGCATCACGTGCGGCGTTAGGGAAACTGGTCTGCTTGGTGATGTCTTTCACCGTCATCAGGCCGCGCAATTCAAACGCGTCGTTGACCACCACCACCCGTTCGAGCTTGTGGCGATGCATCAGCGCCTTGCCGTCTTCAATCGTGGCGCCTTCTTTGACAACGATGAGGCGCTCACGCGGCGTCATGATCTCGCGCACGGGTGCGTCCAGGCGCGTTTCGAAACGCAGGTCGCGGCCGGTGATGATGCCCACCACCTTGCCGTCATCCACCACCGGAAAGCCCGATATGCCGTGCTGGCGGCTGAGCGCAATGACGTCGCGCACCGGCACGCCCGAAGTCACCGTGATGGGGTCGCGCAGCACACCCGATTCATAGCGCTTCACGCGCGCCACTTCGCGCGCCTGCTGCTGCGGCGTCAGGTTTTTGTGCACGATGCCGATGCCACCCTCCTGCGCCAGCGCAATGGCCAGGCGGGCTTCGGTGACGGTGTCCATCGCGGCCGACACCAGCGGCAGGTTCAGGGTGATGTGGCGCGACAGTTTTGTCGCCAGGGTGGTGTCGCGGGGCAACACCTGGGAATAAGCTGGCACCAACAACACGTCGTCGAAGGTGAGCGCTTTGCCGAGTAGGCGCATGAGACGATGGCTCCAAACTCAAAAGCGGATTATAGAGAGGGCGTATGTCTCAACCCGGCCGCGCCCAGCCGCTTGAGCGACCCCCCGCTTGCCCCCGTTCGCGACCCTGCGCACTACACTGGCGCCATGGCAAAGACGCATCACCCCGGCAAGATCTTGATGTTGGCCATGTTGCTGTGGCTGTCGCTGCTGTGCATGCCGGTGGCCGCGCAGTGGATGTGGCGCAGCGCCGATGGCCGCGTGAACGCCAGCGACCGGCCACCGCCACCCGGCGTGGCTGAAAAAGACATCATTAAAAGGCCCCAGGCTGATACGCGGCGGCAGTTGTCCGCCACCGGAGGCGACCGCGCAGCAGCTCGGGCCGGCGGGGTCGCCGCTGATGCGGCCTCAGCACCCCCGCTGAGCCCGGCCGGTGCGGCATCGGCGGCAGCCCGTGCCGCATCAGCACCCGCCACGCCGCTTGAAAAAGAAGCCCAGGCGCGCAAACTCGCCGCCGAGCGAGAAAAGGCCGCCAAAACCAAGGCTGACGAAGACCGCCAGGCGGCCGCCCGGGCCAGCAACTGCCGCAATGCGCGCGGCGCGCTGGCGGCGGTTGAAAGTGGCACGCGGCTGGTGCGCACCAATGAAAAGGGCGAACGCGAGGTGCTGGACGACCGTGGCCGCAGCGAAGAACAGCGTCGGGCCCAAGAGGCCATTGCCAGCAACTGCCGCTGAAGGTGCGCAGGCTGGTTATGGCGCTGGTTATGGCGCCGGTTCCAACGCCTGTTCCGAATGCGGGCTGGGCCGTGTGTGCTGCAGCTCTGGCGTCGGCGGCGTTGAACCCCCGGTAGGCCGGGCGCGGCGCGCCTGCGCAGCCGCCTTGTGCCGGCCATAACGCAGTCGGCGTGCTTCTTTGGGGTCCACCTGCAGGGGCCTGTAAATCTCAACCCGGTCGCCTGCGCGCAGCAAGGTGTCTGGTGGCTGCATGCGGCCCCAGATGCCGGCTTGCAGCTGCTGCAATTGCAAGCCGTGGCGTTGCAGCAGGCCGCTGGCCAAAACGGCCTGGGCCAGTGTGCTGCCGGGTGGCAGCCGCAGGCTGCAACTGTCCACCACCGCAGACGCGGGGCAGTACACCAACTGCACGGTGATGAGGTCAGCGGGGACCATAGACGTCTTCGGCACGGCGCACAAAGGCGTCCACAAAGGTGTTGGCGATGCGGTCAAACACGGGGCTGACCACCGCTTCCAGCGCCGGGCTGGCAAAGGCATAACGCAGGTCAAATTCGATCTTGCAGGCCTGCTGTTCACCACCCGGCCGACCCAGTGCCCTGAAGATCCACAGGCCTTCCAAGGTGGAAAATGGGCCGTCCACCAGCTGCACCTGCACCCGCTCGTCGGGGGTGTGGATGTTGCGGGTGGTGAAGGCGTGGCGCACCCCTTTGAAAGCCAGCCCCAGGCGCGCGGTGACGCTGGTTTCGTCTTGCTTGAGCACGTCGGCCCGGTCACACCAGGGCAGGAATTCCGGGTACTGGGGAATGGCCACCACCAGGCTGTACATCTCGCGCGGTGAATACCACAGCAGAACCGATTTTTTGACGTGCTTCATACTATGCCGCTGATTGTAGAAGTGCCCCTGTTTGCAGGGGCCACCCCCGTTGCCCCATGAGTTCAGCCGCCACCCCCACGCCCACCAAAACCGTGCCCAAGACAGCGCCGAAGACGGCGCCGAAAGCGGCGCCCAAAAGCGGGCCGATTGCAGAAAACCGCCGCGCGCGCTTCGAATATCACATCGAAGAGCAGTACGAAGCCGGCATGGTGCTCTCAGGCTGGGAGGTGAAGGCCATACGCGCGGGCCAGGTGCAACTGACCGACGGTTATGTGCACATCCGCGACGGCGAGCTTTTCCTCATCGGCTGCCGCATCAACGCGCTGCGCTCGGCCAGCACACATGTCAGCCCCGAGGCCGACCGCACCAAAAAGCTGCTGATGCACAAGGCCGAGATTCGGCGTTTGATAGGCAAGGTCGAACAAAAAGGTTTCACGCTGGTGCCGCTGAACCTGCACTACAAAGGCGGCACCGTGAAGGCGGAAATTGCGCTGGCCAAAGGCAAGGCCGAACACGACAAACGCAACACCGAAAAAGAACGCGACTGGAATCGAGAGAAGGGGCGGCTGATGCGCCACAAGGTTTCGGGGCCTGGCAAAGACTGAAATTGATCGACGCTCTTTGCGCCGCAAGGAGATAAAGCCGACCCGTGCTGATGCAGCAGCGGCAAGAAGATCTAGAAATGCCACGGCGCTTGAGCGGCGGCCGCGGGACGTTCAGGCATAAGCCAGCGGCTTGGTTTTGCCGCGAAAGATGCGGTACGAAAAGATCGTGTAGCCGATGATCGTGGGCACCGTGATCGCGCAGCCGATGGCAATCACCGCCAGTGCTTCGGTGGCACTCGCCGCCTGCCAGACGGTGAGTTTGTCGATCACCACGAACGGAAAGATGCTGTAGGCCAGCCCGATGGCGCCGAGCAAGAAAACCGACACCACCAGAACAAACGGCAGCCAGCACTGCTTGCCCAGAATCACGGTGGAATTCAGCAGCGCACGCACGGTGAGCAGCGCGGTGACCGTCATCAGTGGAATCGGCAGCAGTGCGATGAACTCGGGCATGCTGAACCAGCGCTCGCGCACGGTGTTGCTGACCCACGGCGTGGCCAGCGATATCAACCCCATGCCAATGACCAGCGGCGGCCAAGCCCGCTTGGCCCACCTGACGGCGGCGAGTTGCAGCTCGCCTTCGGTCTTCATGATCAGCCAGCAGGCACCCAGCAACACATAGCAGGCCGGCAGCAACGCGGCGATCACGGCGGCAAAGGCCACGAACAACCAGCCCGGCTCCAGCCCGGTGATGTAGCGGCCGAGCATCCAGCCCTGGCTCATCGCGGCCAGGCAGCTGCCGCCCAGGAAAGCCCAGTTCCACCAGCGCTTGTGGTGGTCGTGCGCCTTGACGCGGAAGTCGAAAGCCACGCCGCGCAGGATCAATCCCACCAGCATCAGCGCCACCGGCAGGTACAGCGCCTGCAGGATCATCCCGTGCGCCTTGGGGAACGCAATCAGCAGGATGCCAACACCCAGCACCAGCCAGGTTTCGTTGGCGTCCCAGAACGGGCCGATGCTGGCCACCATGGTGTCCTTCTGCTCGCTGCTGGCATGGTGCAGCAGCATGCCGACGCCCAGGTCGTAGCCGTCGAGCACCACGTAGGCCAGCATCGAGACGCCCATCAGCGCCAGGAAAACAACCGGCAACGCTGTCTCCCAGTCAATCATGTTGGCTCCTTGCCCGCGGAGTACCGCAGTTGATTCCCCGGGGGGATGTGGGCCGGCTTGGTAAGGCCCGGCACTTGGCCCTCACGTCGCAGCCCCCGCGTTGTGGCCGGGCGGCGGCGCCATCGTGGGATCGTTCAACGTGCCGGGCACAGTCGGAATCTCGACCGGCTTTTCGGCCATGTAGCGCACCACGCTGACGTAGGCGACGATCAGCGACAGGTACACCGTGACGTACATCGCCAGCGTCAGGGCGATCATCGGGCCGGGCACATTCGAGGCCACCTGATCGACGCGCAACAGGCCGTAGACGATATACGGCTGGCGCCCGATTTCGGTCACGTACCAGCCGGAAACGGTGGCCAGCCAGCCCGAGAAGCTCATGCCCGCCAGGCCCCACAGCAGCGGCCGCGGCAGCTGGTCGGCGACCCAGCCGCGGCGCTTGTACAGCCACAGCCCAAGCCACGAAAACACCAGCATCAGCATGCCGGTGCCGACCATCAAGCGGAAGGCGAAAAACACCGGCGCCACCGGCGGGTGGTTGTGTGCGCCTGCGGCATTGCGGAAGTCGTTGAGGCCCTTGATTTCGCCTTCCCACTGGTGCGTGAGGATGAACGAGGCCATGTTCGGGATGCCGATCTCGAAGCGGTTCTCGCGCGCTGTCGCATCAGGCCATGCAAACAGCAGCAAGGGCGCGCCGCGTTCGGTGTTCCACACCCCTTCCATCGCCGCCACTTTGGCCGGCTGGTGCTTGAGCGTGTTGAGGCCGTGCATGTCGCCGGCCACGATCTGCAGCGGAATCAGCACCGCGCCGATCGTCAGGCCCGTGCGCAGCACCTTGGCCGTAGACAGGTTGGCCTTGCCGCGCAGCAGTTGCCACGCGCTCACGCCAGCCAGCACGAAGGCCACCGTCAGCCCTGAGGCCAGCAGCACATGCACCAGCCGGTACGGGAAGCTCGGGTTGAAGATGACTTCGAGCCACGAGGTGACAAAGAACTCGTCACCGCGGATCACGTAGCCTGCGGGCGTGTGCATCCACGAGTTCAGCGCAATGATCCAGAACGCGCTCATCGTGGTGCCGAAGGCCACCAGCAGCGTGGCCACCAGGTGCGCGCGTTCGCTCACGCGGCCGTGGCCGAACAACATGATGCCGAGGAAGGTGGCCTCGAGAAAAAACGCCGTCAATACCTCGTAGCCCAGCAGCGGACCGGCGATGTTGCCGGTGCGTTCCATGAAACCCGGCCAGTTGGTGCCGAACTGGAAGCTCATCGTGATGCCGCTGACGACACCCAGCGCAAAGGTCAACGCGAAGACCTTGGTCCAGAAGCGGTAGGCCATCAACCATGCGTCGTCGTGGGTCTTCAGCCATTTGAGGCGCAAGAACAGCAGCGTCCAGCCGAGCGCGATGCTGATGGTTGGGAACAGGATATGGAAAGTGATGTTGGTCGCGAACTGCATGCGGGCCAGGATCAGGGCGTCCATGTTTTTGCTTGCCTTTGATTTGCGGGTGTTCAGGCGCTTTGACGCTTGCGACCGGGCAGCTGGCCGGCCGCTTGCAGCAGCCGCTGCATCTTTGCACCCATCTTAAACAACGTGGTCAGCGTTTGCGAGTCAGCGTTTTCGAGTCAGCGTTTCCGAGTCAGCGTTTCCGAGTCCCTGCGCTGAACGTCGTCGAACCCGTGGCTCATCAATTCGATCAGGTCGTGCATGCCCGTCAGGCGCGGCTGCGCGATACGGTCTTCCCCGGTTCGCGTGGCGCCGCGCAAGGGGCTGCGCAGGGCGCAGGCTGGCAGCGCACGCCTTAGGCCAGCCACACAGCATCGTGCTTGACAACCGGGTTGGGCATCAACGGGCTGGCAAACTTTGCAGCGCGTGTTGCAAGTCCGCTTGCAGGTCGGCCACGGCTTCCAGGCCTATGCACAGCCGCACCAAATGGCCTTCCAGCGCACACCCGGTACGCATCACGCGCAGGTCGTATGGCATCGCCAGGCTCATCGGCCCGGCCCAGGAGAAACCGATGCCGAAGAGCTGCAGCGCGTCAACAAATTGGTCCACCTGCGCCTGCGTGTAGTGCGGTTGCAGCAGCACCGAAAAAATGCCGGCGGCCTGCGTGCAGTGCCGCGCCCAGTGTTCGTGCCCGGGCGAGCCGGGCAGCGCGGGGTGCAACACGCGCGCCACCTGCGGCTGGGCCTGCAGCCACTGCGCCAGCTGGCGCGCCGCCTGGTCTTGTGCGGCATAACGCAGCGCCATGCTGGGCAGTGAACGCAGCACCAGTTCAGCATCATTGCCGGCCACGCCCAGGCCCAGGCGCATGTGGCTGCCCTTGATGCGCTCGTGCAGGGCCAGGCTGGTGGTGCACACACTGCCCATCAGCACGTCACCGCCCCCGCTCGGGTATTTGGTCAGCGCCTGCATCACGATGTCGATGCCGTGCTGAAAACCGCGCAGCGCCAGGCCGGCGCCCCAGGTGTTGTCCAGTGCGGTGGTCACACCGCGTGAGCGCGCCTCAGCGGCCAGCGCCGCCAGGTCGGGGAATTCCATCGTCACCGAGCCGGGCGCTTCAAGCCACACCAATTTGGTGTTAGCGCTGATGCTGCCGGCCAGCGCCGCCGCGTCCATGGGGTCGTACAAGCGGTGACTGACGCCGAAGCGCGCCAATTCATTGCGCGCCAGTTCGCGGCTGGGGCCGTAGACGTTGGCCGGCAGCAGCACCTCGTCACCGGGGCTCAGCAAGGCCAGGTCCACCAGCGCCAGCGCCGCCAGTCCGCTGGGCACCAGCAGGCACTGCTGGCCGCCTTCCAGCGTGGCGATGCGCTCTTCCAGCAGCAGCGTGGTGGGCGTGCCGTGCAGGCCGTAGGTGTAGCCGCCGCGGTTGCGCCAGTCGCGTGCGCGCAGGGCAGCCACGTCTTTGAACAGCACCGTGCTGGCTTTGAAGACACCAGCCTGCGGCGCTGCAAAACCAGCCGGCGGCTGGTAGGGGTGGTGTATCAGTTCGGTGCTCAGGTTGCGCGCCATGCCAGCTTGCTCACACAAAGTTTCCAGGGCAGTTTCTGAAGCGTGTTTCAGATCGGCAACGCCACCAGATCGTGGCCCTCGGCAGCCACGATGCGGGCGCGTGTGAACTCGCCCACTTTCAGTGTTTTGCTGGCTTTTTCAGGTGGCAGCAGGCGCACGGTGCCGTCGATTTCCGGCGCGTCGGCATAACTGCGGCCGCGGCCGCCGCGGCGGCCCAGCGCGGGCGCCTGGTCCACCAACACTTGCATGGTGGCGCCCACACGGCGCTGCAGTTTGGCGATGGAAACCGCTTCGGCCACGGCCATGAAACGCGCCCGCCGCTCTTCACGCAGGGCTTGCGGCAGCATGCCGGGCAGGTCGTTCGCGGTGGCCCCTTTCACCGGCGAATAAGCAAAACAGCCGGCGCGGTCAATCTGCGCTTCACGCAGGAAGTCGAGCAGCGCCTCGAACTCGGTTTCGGTCTCACCCGGGAAACCGGCAATGAAAGTGCTGCGCACCACGATTTCCGGGCACAGCTCGCGCCAGCGTGTCAGGCGTTCGAGGTTGCGTTCACCACTGGCCGGGCGCTTCATGCGCTTCAGCACATCGGGGTGCGCATGCTGGAAAGGCACGTCCAGATAAGGCAACACACGGCCCTCGGCCATCAAGGGCAACACGTCGTCCACGCTGGGGTAGGGGTAGACGTAATGCAGCCGCACCCAGGCGCCGTAAGGTTCGGCCAGTTGTGCCAGGCGTGCGCACAGTTCCAGCATGCGTGTCTTTACCGGCTGGCCGTCGAAGAAGCCGGTGCGGTACTTCACGTCCACACCGTAAGCGCTGGTGTCCTGGCTGACGACCAGCAGCTCTTTGACGCCGTTTTCAAACAAGGCCCGCGCTTCGCCGAGCACGTCACCCACCGGGCGCGACACCAAGTCGCCGCGCATGCTGGGGATGATGCAAAAGGTGCAGCGGTGGTTGCAGCCTTCGCTGATCTTCAAATAGGCGTAGTGACGCGGTGTCAGCTTGATGCCCGCCACGCCCCGAAATTCTGCGCGTGCGGCGGGCACCAAATCGACAAAGGGGTCGTGCGGCTTGGGCACATGCAGGTGCACCGCATCCATCACTTCCTGCGTGGCGTGTGGCCCCGTCACCGCCAGCACTTTGGGGTGCACCTGGCGCACCAGGTTGCGGCCGTCTTCGCCGCTCTTGGCGCCGAGGCAGCCGGTGACGATGACCTTGCCATTGGCCGCCAGCGCGTCGCCTATGGCGTCGAGGCTTTCCTTGACGGCGTCGTCGATGAAGCCGCAGGTGTTGACGATGACGAGGTCGGCGCCCGCATAGGTCTTGCTGGTTTCGTAACCCTCGGCGCGCAGCTGCGTGAGGATCAACTCGGAATCGGTCAGCGCTTTCGGGCAGCCCAGCGAGACAAAACCCACGGTGGGCGGTTTCAGCGTCGTTGGGGCCGGCTGTGTGGGGGCAAGGGTGTCGGTCATCACCCGATTCTCGACCATCGCCGCCGCAAGCCCCTGTCGGCGGATCTCACGGCCTCGGCAACGCTGCCGGGCGGCCTTACGGCCCGCGGCCTGACTTCTTCCCGGCGGGGAACCCGGCCATGCCCGGGAAAAGTGAACCCGCCTGCTGCAACTGATCAAACAGCGCCTTGCTTTGTTCAACGTAGCCGCCCATCAACCCCTGCAGCGCGGTGGGCTGGGCGCCCAGAAACTGCGTCCAGGCCTCGGGGCTCAGGTGTTTGGGGTCGTAAATGCCTTTGCTCTGCTGCACAAACTGCGCCTGCATTTGCACAAAGGCCTGCAGGTTTTTCTCGATCATCGTGCCCATCACACCCTGCATGGCGTGGCCATAAAAGCGAATGATCTGCGACAGCGTTTCGGTGCTGAACATGGGCACACCGCCCGACTCTTCTTCCAGAATGATTTGCAGCAGGATGCTGCGTGTCAGGTCTTCAGCGGTTTTGGCGTCGCGCACTTCGAAGTCTTCACCGCGCAGCACCATCTGCTTCACATCGGCCAGCGTGATGTAGCTGCTGGTCTGCGTGTCGTACAGGCGCCGGTTGGGATACTTTTTCAACACGCGCAAAGCGCTGGGTGTGTCGGTGCCACTTTCTGGGCCAGCGGCAGCAGCCTTGGAACGTCGGGTCGTGGGCATGGGGGTTGTGGTGGCAGCGGGTGGTTTGATTCTAGAAGCCACCCCAAGCGGCAATGCAGCGGCGGCATTGCGTCGCCTCACGGGCCGTTCAGCGCCGGCCCCAGGCTATGAAGTGCGGGTTGTAAAAACCCGGCTTGCCGTAATGCAGCGGCATGCCGTCCAGGCTTTCAAGCTGGCCACCGGCGGCGCGCAGCACGGCGTGGCCAGCGGCGGTGTCCCATTCCATCGTGGGCCCAAAACGCGGGTAGACGTCGGCCTGCCCCGCAGCCAGCAGGCCGAACTTCAGCGACGAGCCCACTGCCAGCCGGTTCTCGAGGTGCAGCGCAGGCTGCGCGCGCGCCAACCAGCCCGCCAGCGCCGCATCGTCACCGTGCGAGCGGCTGCAAGCCAGCACCGCCGCTTCCGGCCGCAGTGAACGGCAGCGAATGCTGCGGCGCTGGCCCTTGGAGATAAGCCATGCGCCTTGCCCTGCGGCGCCGATATACAAATCGTCCAGCACCGGCGCGTAAACCACGCCCAGCACCGGCGCGCCGTTTTCTATGAGTGCGATGTTGACTGTGAATTCGCCATTGCGCGCCACAAACTCGCGGGTGCCGTCCAGCGGGTCTACGAGCCAGAAGCGGCCGGCCACGGCGGGCGCCAGCCCCGCTGCAGCGGCTTCTTCGGCGACCACCGGAATGCCGGCATCCAGCGCCCGCAGCCCGGCGGTGATGCAGGCCTCGGCCGCTTCATCAGCCGCTGTCACGGGTGACGCGTCGGCCTTGTGCTGCACGTCGAAGGCCGTGCCATAAATCTGCAGGATCAGCGCACCGGCCTGGCGCGCCAGGGTTTCCAGTTCAGCCAGCACGGCAACGCTGGTCAGGGGCATACAGTCTCCAATCTGCAGTCGTGGGCTGTCATGCCGCAACCCGCTTGCCGCGCCAACCCCCGCGCGCCACCCAGGCCGGCAGGCCGCGCACGGCGCGCCACAACCAGCGCAGCAGCAGCAGCGTGAACACGACTTCCAGCAGCGTCAACACCAAGCCCAACAACGGGCCGCGCTGCTGCATGCGCTGTTTCAGGCGCGCTACAAAGCCGTCACGGGCGTTTTCGATGCTGTCGTAGAAACTGGGTATAACCAGCAAAGTGAGCAGCGTGCTCGTGATGGTGCCGCCGATGATGGCAATCGCCATCGGGCGGTAAAACTCACCACCTTCACCCACGCCTATGGCCACCGGCAACATGCCGGCAATCAACGCCAGTGTCGTCATCAGAATGGGCCGCAGCCGCTTGCGGCCTGCCGCCATCAAGGCTTCTTCGCGGTCCACGCCCTCGGCTTCCAGCACCCGCGCCGCGTCGAGCAGCAGGATGGCGTTTTTGGCCACCAGCCCCATCAACATGATGACGCCGATGAAACTCATCAGGTTCAGCGTGCCGCCGGTCAGCAGCAGCGCCACCACGACGCCGATCAACGACAGCGGCAACGACACCATCACCGGCAGCGGTGCGGTGAACGAGCCGAACTGCACCACCAAAATCAAGTACATCAACGCGATGCCGCTGAAGAGCGCGATGCTCATCTGCTTGAACACTTCTTGCTGGTCGCGCGAAGCACCGGCCAGTTCCAGCCCATAACCCGGCGGGAAGTCCATCGCCTTGGCCAGCTTCAGCGCGTCAGCCGTCACTTCACCCGGCGAACGGCCCTGCGCGTTGGCCGCAACAGAGATGGTGCGCTTGCCGTTTGCATGCTGAATCTGGCTCGGGCCTTTGCCCATGGTGACGGTGGCAATCTGTTCCAGCGGCACCATCGTCGCGGCCACTCCAGCGCTGCCACCGCCGTTGCTGACACCCACAGGCAAACGTTCAATGTTGGCGGCACTCACACGGTCTTCTCGGCGCAGCCGCACCGCCACGTCGCGCGCCTGGCCGCTGGGGTCGACCCAGTCGCCCACCTCCACACCCGCGAAGGCCACACGCAAGGCCTGCGCGGCGTCGTTGGCTGAAATGCCCAGCGTGTTGGCCAGGCCGCGGTTCAGTTCAATGCGCAGCTCGTCTTGCGGGTCTTGTTCAGACAGCCCCACATCCACCGCACCCGGCACCAGGCGCAGCTGCGCCATGAAACGCGCCGTGATGTCGAGCAGCACCCGTGAATCGGGCCCGGTGAAACGCACCTGCACCGGCTTTTGCGCACCGTTGCTCAAGTCGTCCAACACCACATACTCGGCGCCCACCAGGCGGCTGGTCTGGGCGCGCAGGCCTTCAGCGAGCTGCACCGAACTGCGCTGGCGTTGCGTGCTCTTGCCCACGTCAACGTAAATGCGACCACCGCCCGGGTTGACAAAAGCATTGGTGGCTTTGGTTTCAGGCAGCGTGCGCGCCAGCGTGGCTGCGGCCTCCACTTTCTGCCGGCTGTATTCCAGGCTGCTGCTGGAAGGGGTGCGCACCTCAATGAACAGCACGCCGTTGTCTGACACCGGCAGAAAGCTGGAACCGCCAAATTTGGCCTGCAGCGCCATCGCGGCCGCCAGGCTGGCCAGCGCAAACACGGCCATCCAGCGCCGGTGGTGCAGCGCCCAGGCAATGACGCGGCCGTAGCGGTCTGCCTGGTGGTCAAACCAGATGTTGAAGCGCTCCAGCACCCGGCTGATGCCGCGCTTGGGCTGCAGTTGATGGCCGGGCGGGTCGCCCCAATAGGCCGACAACATGGGGTCGAGCGTGAAGCTGATGAACAGGCTGACGAGCACCGAGGCCACCACCGTGACGCCAAAAGGCCTGAACCATTCGCCCGACACCCCGGGCATGAAAGCCACCGGCACAAACACCGCAACGATGGAAAAGGTGGTGGCCGCCACCGCCAGGCCAATTTCTGCCGTGCCTTCCAGCGCTGCGGTGCGCCGGTCTGACCCGCGTTCCATGTGGCGCACGATGTTTTCGCGCACCACGATGGCATCGTCTATCAACACGCCGATGGCCAGCGACAGGCCCAGCAGGCTCATGAAGTTCAGCGTGAACCCCGCCAGCCAGACGGCGATGAAAGCTGCGATCACCGAGGTGGGCAGCGACAGCGCGGTGATCAGCGTGGAACGCCAAGAGTTGAGGAACACGTAAACCACCAGCACCGTCAGGCCGGCGCCAAACACCAGCGCGTGGATCACGTTGTTCAGGCTGTTGGCAGCGTCTTCACCACCGTCCAGCGTCACTTCCAGCTTCGTGCCTGCAAACAGGCTTTTGTTGATGTCGTGCGTGAGCTTGCGAATTTCATGGGCCACCGACACCGTGCTGGCTTCGCGCGTGCGCGTGATGGACAAGCCGACGTTGGGGTTGCCGCTGCGGATGGAAAAACCACTCAGCTCGGCGAAGCCATCTTCAACAGTCGCCACCTGCGAAAGGCGCACCAGTTCGTTGCCGCGCCGCTTGATCACCACCTGCTCAAATTCCGCCGGCGACGCAATGCGGCCCACCAGCCGGATGCTCTGGTCTTCCAGCGTGCCGCGCACTTTGCCCACCGGCGCGGTGGCGTTCTGGCTGCGCAGTGCGGCCACCACCTCGGCCACCGAAACGCCCACTTCGCGCAGCTTTTGCGCGTTCAGCAGCACGCTCAGTTCACGCTTCAGCGCCCCGTTGACGGTGACCGTGGCGACACCGCTGATGCTTCTGAATCGATCTGCAATTTCGTCTTCAGCCAAACGCGAAATGTCTGCGGCATTCTGGCCGGTGGACGACAACGCCAGCTGCATGATGGGCTGCGCCGAAGGGTCCAGCCGCTGCAGCACCGGTTCACGGATCTCGGCCGGCAGCTTGTGGCGCACCGAACCGATGGCGTTGCGCACCTCGTCGGCGCCTTCAATGAGGTTTTTGCCGAAATTGAAAAACAGCACCAGCGTGGCCGAACCTTCGCGCGCGGTGGACTGCACACGGTCCACGCCCGAGATGCCCTGCAGCGCTTTTTCGATGCGGTTGACGACCTCACGCTCCACCGTTTCCGGGCTCGCGCCGGGGTAAGGAATGGAGACGGTCAGGATGGGCTGCTCGACGTCGGGTATCTGGTTGACGCGCAATTTGGACAGCGCCAGCAAACCCAGCGCCATCAGCGCCAGGATGATGACGAGCATGGCCACCGGCCTTTTGATGCTGAAAGCAGAAAGGAACATGGCGCGGCGCCTAACGGCTGGCTGCAGTGGCAGTGGCAGTGGCAGCGGCAGGGCCGATGGCAGCGCTTGCAGCACCAGCGGGCACTGCAGGTTGGGCAAACTCCAGCCGCTGCCCATCGCGCAGATTGCTGCCCGGGTTGCGCAGCACGCGGTCGCCCGCCTTCAAACCTTCGAGCACCGGCCAGGCGCCGGAACGCGCGTCGCGCGGGCCCAGCTTCACCGGCCAGCGGATGAGGTTCTGCGCCCCCAGCTTCCACACAAACGCCGCCTCGCCCGCGCGCACCAGTGCAGCCTCGGGCAGCATCAGCACCTGCGTGCCACCGGTTTCCACCACACCTTCGGCAAACAGCCCGGCCACACGCGGTGCGGTGGTGGGGTCGGCAAAAGCCACCTGCACTTCCACCTGCCGCGTGCTGGCATTGGCGCTCGGATCGACGCGTTTGACCTTGCCGATGAACACATCCGGGGTCTGAGCGCTGGTGTGCCCGTTGACGCGAAAGTTCACCGTCTGCCCGGGTTTGATTTCCCGCATGCGGTCGGCCGACACCTGGCCGTCGAAACGCATGCTGCGCGGGTCGATGACTTTGGCCAGTTCCTTGCCGACGGCCGCCGTGTCGCCCACCGACACCTTGCGTTCGCTGAGCACACCCGCAAAAGGCGCGCGCACTTCAGAGCGGCGCAGTTGTTGGCGCGCGGTGGCCACACGCGCGCGGTTGGCCACCAGTTCGCTGTTGACAGCCACACGGCGCTGTTCGGCATCTTCCAGCGCCTGCACCGACACCATGCCCTGCCCTTGCAGCGTGCGCAGCCTTGTTGTGCTGCGCTCGGCCTGTTCCAGCGCCAGCGTGCTGGCGCGCAGGGCTTCTTCGGTGGACGCGAGGCTTTCACGCAGCGCGGTGTCGTCCAGCCGCACCAGCAGTTCACCGGCTTGCACCGGCTCGCCGTTCTCTTTCAGCACTTGTGTCACCACGGCGGCCATCTCGGCGCGCAGCTCGGCGCGGCGTTCGGGCTGCAGCGCGCCGGTGATGACGGGGCCCGACACCAAGAGGTCGGGCGCGACGGTGCGCAGGTCCACGTCCGAAAGCAACAGCGTGGGCGCAGAGGCTGCGGCAGCAGCCGCTGAAGCAGCATCAGCGGCCTTGGCCGCACTGGCCGCACTGACCGAAGGGACGCCGGACTTGTCGGCACCTGCAGGCGCTGGCGGGCGGTTGCAGCCAGCAAGCACCAGCAGCGTCAAACTCAAAGCGACGAGAGCGATGCCGCCACGGCGCTGGGGGCCTGCGAGGAATGAGGACATGAGACCGTAACGACCACAAGGGCCTGAAGGCTGCAAAGGTGCAAGCCTACAGCCTGTTGGTGGCGGGTCTTTTCCGGCTTGCCGGCCCTGCTGCGCTTGCGCTGCGGGAGCCCTGGCCGCCGTGCGCCTCAAGTTTCCAGCGCGCGCAGCTCCAACTCGGCCGAAGCACCCACGGCACGCAAGGGTTTCGGCGCCACAGCCCTGGCCGAGCGCGCGCCCAGGTCAGCCTGCAGTTCCACCACGCAGTCGGGTGCGGCGCCAGCCAATGCGGCATAGGCGGCAGCCAACGCTTCGTCGTCAGCATGCACCTCCATTTCAGGCAGGCTGGGAATGCCGGGCAGGTTGTCGATGAGGGCTGCGGTGCGGTAGGCGTCGGCCTCGGCCTCGGGGTTGATGTGCTCGCGGTCGATGATGGCCACCGCCATCTTCGAGCGCAGGCTGGCCAGACCCACCGGCGTCCAATTGCTGACCACGCTCTCAAACTGCTCCAGCGCGCGTTGCATCACGTCCAGCGGAATCTTGTGCAGCGCCCGCAGGCCTTTTTTGTGCAACGACTGACGCACATGTTCGATGTGGCGCAGCGTTTGCCGGGATCCGGGCTGTTGTTCCAGAAGCTCGTCCAGTTCACGCAGCATCAACTGCAACTCTTGCAGCTCTTTGTCGATGCGCGCTTGCTCGCGTGCACCCACCACCTTGCCCGACGGGGTGCGCGCCTGCAGCACCACCTTGATGCCCTCGCGCGATCGGCGCAGTGTCAGGTCGTGGCTGAAGAAGGCCACCACAGCGCGGTGGAAGGGTCGAAAAACGGGTCTGAGGACTTTGGCGAGTACACGCATGGCGGGCAGTGGCGTGCCGGGCGGGCCGGCGGGTTCAGGTGTTGCCCTGATTTCGACGCCACGGCTGCGGCCTTGACGCAGCAGGTGTAATCAATCAATGCGAACTGTTGCAGCAAGCAACAGGCAGCAAGCAAAAAGCGGCAAGGGCCGCGCGGGATGCAGCGGGCGCCTACGCCTTGCAGGTTCTGTTTTTGCCGGTGCGCTTGGCTTCGTACATTGCCGTGTCGGCGCGGCCCACGGCTTCTTCCAGCGTTTCGCCCGGCTGCCAGTTCGTCACGCCGGCCGAGAAGGTGACAAACACTTCGCGGCCTTCGTGCAGGAACAACGCCTCGCTCACGTTGCGCTGCAGCCGCGTCAAGGCCTGCTGCGCGTCAGCGGCAGGCGTGCCGGGTATCAGCACCACAAACTCTTCGCCGCCATAACGCGCCAAGTGGTCGGTGGGGCGCAGCCGTGACTGCACCTGCGCGGCCAGGTTCTTCAGCGCCAGGTCTCCGGCGGCATGGCCCAGGGTGTCGTTCAGCTTCTTGAAGTTGTCGATGTCGATCAGCCCCACCGACAGGCCCGGGCCGCCTTCGCGCAGCTGGCGTGCGCATTCCATTTCAAACACCTGGGCCAGGCCGCGGCGGTTGGCAACTTGCGTCAAGGTGTCGGTGGAAACTTCGTCGGACAGGCGGCGCAGTTCACTTTCCAGCTCGTGCACTTTGCTCTCGAGCTTGCCCGCCCGGTCGCGGTCGGCATTCAGGCGCGAGCTGGACTGCTGCACCGCCGCCTGCACCTCACGGCTGTCGGCCAGCATGGCCTGCACCACGCCGGCCAGGCTTTCCATGGAACGGGCGCCTTCTATGGCCTGTGCGTGGGCCGCCGTGGCCGTCTGGAAGCGGCCGGTGTGGGCACCCAGCTCACCCACTTCCAGCAGCATGTTTTGAATCAGCGACTTCAGCGCCTGCTGCGCCGCCTGGCGCTCGCCGCGCACGCCGCGCTGGCGCTGGCGTGCTTCGGCCAGCAGCGCTGCAGCGTCGCGCACCGCACGCAAGTTGGGCTCGGGGGCGTCGCTGGCCTGGCCGGGGCCGCCGGAGTCGCGGCCTTCGCCGCCCTGCCCTGGCGTCTGTTGTGGGCCCTGCAGGCAGGCCACCACCGCCTCGCAGGAGCCCTGCACCCAGCTGCCGTCCTCGGCGATCTCGGCCAGGCCGCTGCTGAGTTCGCGGCACAAGCGCGAGAGCTGCTGCACCAGCTGATGACGCTGGCCCAGCACCACCCGCGCCTGTGTGCACAGCAGGGCCGTCTGCGCCACATGCGGCGCGGTGGCGCCGTCGCGCGCCAGCGCCTGCGCCACGTCGCAAAGTTGCTGTGCCAATGCCGCAGCCGTGGGTTCCTGCAAGGGCAAGGCCTGCCGCAGCGTGCCTTCCAGCATGGCCACGGTTTCTGCCCAGCCTGCGTCAGCGGATGCCGGCCGCGACGATGGCGCCGCTGTTGACACCGCTGTTGGCGTCGCTGTTGACGCTGCCGATGTCGTCGCACCGACTGCCGACACAGCGGGCGCGGCAGCCGCAGCGCTTTCACCCTGAGCTCGCGCTTCGACGCCGTCGCCCAGTTCAGCAGCATCGGCCGGCACGTCGTCTTCCCACGCTTTCATCAGCCCTTGCAGGCGCTGCAGCAAGCGCGCCGCGTCGCTGCGGCTGCCTTCAAAAACCCGTTTCAAACTGTCCTTGCGGCGCGCCAGCGTCCACTGCTTGCTGGACCGGTCGAGGTTGCGCAGCAAGCGCTCGGCCAGCTGGGCCCAGGCCACGCCCGCCGCAGCCACCATGCGCCCCTGCGCCTGCGTGCTCGGGCCTGCTGCAGCCGCTTCTTGAACACCGCTGCCGGCCTCTAGCGCGTAAGCACGGGCATAGTTTTCAGGCGTCGGTTCCAGCTGCGAGCGCGCCAGCCGCCTGAAGGTGGCTTTGGCCAGCTCGTTGGCGCTGAGGGCCGAGGTCAGACTGCCGCCGGGGGGTCGGCCGCTCATCAAGAACCTCTTTTCAATGGGAACGCCGGCCCGCCGCGCGACCGGAAAAGTCGCTCACCGGCTCGGCACCGCGCGCCACAGCAATCCAGGGCGCCTTGCGTGGCAGCACGGTTTGTTCCAGCCACGTCAAAAGGTCGGCCGAAGGCACCGCGCGGCTGAACAGGAAACCCTGCATCACGCCACAACCCAGTCGGTGCAGCACTTCCATTTGGCGCAGCGTTTCCACGCCTTCGGCCACCACCCGCAGGCCCAGGCTGCGCGCCAGCGCGATGATGGCGGTGACCACCGCCGAGCTTTGCGGCGTGATGCCAAGGTCGCGCACAAAACTGCGGTCGATCTTCAGCTCGGATATCGGCAGCGTGGTCAGGTAGGCCAGCGACGAATAGCCGGTGCCGAAATCGTCGATCGAAATTTCGACGCCGATTTCGTTCAAGCGGTGCAGCGACGGGATCACGTTCTGCAGCTCTTTCATCAGGTTGTCTTCAGTGATCTCGAGCTGGATCACGCGGTGCGGCACGTTCACCGCCGTCACACACTGGTGAATTTGTTCCACCAGGTCGCTGCGTTCAAACAGCCGGCTCGGCATGTTGACGGCAATGGAATCGGCGAAGCCGACTTTGTCTTTCCAAACACGCGCTTGTTTGGCCGCTTCGCGCAGCGCCCATTCAGACAGCGGCACGATGAGGCCGGTTTCTTCGGCCAGCGGTATGAAGTCGCCGGGCGGCACCAGCTTGCCACCGCGCTGCCAGCGCATCAAGGCTTCGGCGCCGGCCATCTTGGCGCCGTGCACGTCGATCTTGGGCTGGTAATGCAACACCATTTCTTCACGTTCGATGGCCTTGTGCAGCGCCGTTTCCAGTTCCAGCTTTTCGCGCCCGCGGCCGGCCAGCATGGGGCTGTAAACAGCGGCAGAATTTTTGCCCTGCGCCTTGGCGGTGTACATCGCCACGTCGGAATTGCGCAGCAGGTCGACGACGGTGGTGCCGTCGCGCGGATAAAGGGCCAGGCCCACGCTGGCAGTGACGAAACATTCCTGGCCACTGACAAAGATAGGCTCGCGCAAGCTGTCCAGCACGCGCTGGGCCACGCGCTGCGCGTCGGCTTCGTCAGCCACCTCGGGCAGCAGCGCAACAAATTCGTCACCGCCCAGGCGGCCCACGGCTTCCAAAGCGCGGTGAAAACGCAGGCCCAGGGTGTCGGCGGCGCCGTCCATCACCTGGTCGCTGTGGCGCACACACGAACGCAGCCGCCGGCCCACTTCAACCAGCAGCTCGTCACCCGCGCCATGGCCGAGCGTGTCGTTGATGATCTTGAAACGGTCCAGGTCGATCAGCAACAGCGCACACTGGTGGCGC
Source organism: Betaproteobacteria bacterium (assembly GCA_043760045.1). Classification (GTDB taxonomy): domain Bacteria; phylum Pseudomonadota; class Gammaproteobacteria; order Burkholderiales; family Burkholderiaceae_C; genus Rubrivivax. The sequence continues at coordinate 3,917 of JAYUPP010000326.1, read as the reverse complement.
ATGCGGCGCGCCTGTTCCAGCGCACGCTCGGCACGCCAGATCAACTGGCGGCGGTTGGGCAGACCGGTCAGCGCGTCGAAGTTGGCCAGCTGCCGGATTTTGTCTTCAGCGGCGCGGCGGTCGGTGACGTCTTGCACGATGCCGGAATAACCCGCGCCCTGACCCCGGTCGTTGAATTCAGGCTCGGCTTCGACGTGAATGATGCGCTGGCGGCCGTCCAGCAGCACCAGCGCCACGTCGGTGGCCAGCGTGGTGGCGCGGCGCAACGACGCATGCAGTTGCCGCAGCAGCAGCCGGCGTTCGTCTTTGTTCACCATGCGCACCAGCGCACGCAGGCTCACGTTGTCCTGCACGCCCAGGCCCAGCACGCGCAAGGCTTCTTGCGACATCGACAAGCGTGACATCGACAAACCCACCACCGACGTGCCGGTGCCCGCGCTGTTGACCACGCTGTTGCGGCGCCATTCGAAACTGCCCATGCGCGCCAGGTCTTGCGCGCGCGCCAGCTTGGCTTTGCTGCGCTCCAGTTCGATGCGCGTTCTGGACGCCCGCAACAGGTAATGCAGGCGGCCGCTGAGCAAAGACCACTGCGGCGCCTTGACGTAGAAGTCGGTGGCGCCGGCGTCGTAAGCGCGCGCGATGGACGCGTCATCGTCCAGGCCGGTCAGGATCAGGATGGGCACGTTCTCGAAACCCGGTGTGGCGCGCACCGCGCGGCAGGTCTTGAAACCGTCCATGCCCGGCATCAGGGCGTCCAGCACGATGATGTCGGGCGCCTGATCGTGCAGCGCGCCAAGCGCTTGTTCACCGCTGCCGGCGGCCGTGACCTTGAAGCCGCGCTCGCCCAAAGCAAACGAGGTCAACAGCAGGTTGACCTCGTCATCGTCCACCAGCAGCACCTGCGGGCCACCCGCTTGCTCGTTGCTGCCGAAAGGATGCGCAGCCGCAGGCGGCGTGGCCAGTACGGGCGACGTTGTGTTGGCAGACGTGGCAACGGCAGTTGCAGCGGACGATGCAGCGGCAGTTGCAGCGGCAGTTGCAGCGGACGTTGCGGCGGACGTTGCAGCGGACGTTGCAGCGGACGTCGCCGCCAGCAGCAATGCCCGTGGCGCAGCCACCGCGCCTTCGGGGGCTGAAGACGAGGTTCCGATTTCTTCAGGCAAGTTGGTCAAGGGCTGTGGTTGCAATTTGTTTCAATGCTGCAGCATAGCCCGAACCGCAACCAGCGCTGCGGCCGATTCGCACACCAATCGCTGAATATCGGGTGCGAGTTCACGCCCCGGGTTCAGGCGCAACTGGGTTTCGACGTCAGCACAGGCCCGCGCCAAGCCCAGCGCGCCCACGCTGGCCGAAGACGACTTCAGGGTGTGTGCAATGCTGTTGACGACCCCGGGCTCGGCCACGTCGGCCGCCGCTTGTTTTTCCAGCACCGTGCACATGCGCGCCAGCGAGCCTTCGAACGCAGTCAGCACACGGTGCACCACACCGTGGCGGCCATCGGGGTCGAGCTCTCGCAAGCGCGCCAGCGCCCCGGCATCCAGTGCAGGGGGCGGGAACGGAGGATCGGTCGGTAATGCCATGCCAGGGTCTTTTTGCGATGCAGTCATCGGGCGTCAAACGCTTCGTGGTGCGCTGTCGAAAGTCACCAGGCGCCGATGCTAGCCGCGCGGCGACGGCCCGGCGCAGGCCGATGCAAAGCGGGCCTGCAGTGGGTTTCGGCGCGGCACCAGCCAACTTGAGCGCATCGTCGTCACTTTGGGCCGGCTCGATCAACTGGACTCCGGTCTCGATTCGGTCATCTCCGGCTTGTTGCGCGTGACCGCCAAATCGGCACCGGCTGCCGCCCCTGCGCCGATCATCAGCTTCGAGTCCGCCCGCAACTTCGGCGACGTCTGGGTTCTGACAGAGCTCTGGAATTCCCTGGGCTTTGATCGCCTCAAGCGGGTGTTTCGTCCAACCCGTCATGCTATCGATGTTGAGGCGCTGATTCGCGTCATGGTGCTCAACCGGCTTTGCGACCCAGACTCCAAACTCGGTGTGTTGCGCTGGGTGCAGACGGCCGCGTTGCCTGGTTCGTTTGATGGCGCCATCGAACCCCAGCACCTGCTGCACACAGTGAATGCGATGGTCGAGCACCCAGACGAGGCCGAAGTTGTTCTGGCCAGCTTGCTGCGCCTTCTGGTCGATCAGGACCTGGCTGTGGTGTTCTTCGACATGACCACCCTCTGCACCGCCAGCTTCTCGCACGAAGACGATCATGTGCGCCAGTTCGGCATGTCCAAAGCAGGCGTCATCGCGCGCCAAATCATGCTCGGCGTGGCGCAAACGGCCGCGGGCTTGCCGCTGTATCACGAGGTTTTTGATGGCAACACCTTTGAGGTGCAGACCCTCAAACCGAGGCTGGAAAAGAGCGTCAAGCGCTTCCCCGTCAAGCGCGTCATCGCGGTGGCTGACCGTGGCCTGCTGTCCCTGGAAAACCTGGAAGAACTCAAGACCATCACCTTGCCTGGCGGTGGCCCCTTGGAATTCATCCTGGCCGTGCCAGGCCGGCGCTATGGTGAGTGCGCCGAGCTGCTCGAACCCTTGCAGGCCACGCAGTTCGACCAGGCCACGCAAGAGGTGCTGGGTGAAACGTTTTGGGAGCAACTGCGCCTGGTCGTCGCGCACGATCCGCAACAAAGTCTTCATCGTTACCGGCGGCGCATCGGGCCTGGGCGAAGGCACCGCCCGCATGCTGGCCGCAAACGACGGCCGCGTGGTGGTGGCCGACCTGCAAGCCGACAGGGGCGAACAAGTGGCGGCCAGCATCGGCGGCCGTTTTGTGAAGTGCGACGTCAGCCAGGAGGCGGACGGCCAGGCCGCAGTGGCCGCTGCGCTGGATCTTGGCCCGCTGTTTGGCCTCGTCAACTGCGCCGGCGTTGCGCCGGCCGTGAAGACCGTGGGCAAAGACGGCGCGCACCCGCTGGCGGTGTTCAGCAAGACCATAACGGTCAACCTGATTGGCAGCTTCGACATGATTCGGCTGGCCGCCGAGGCGATGGCCAAAAACACGCCAGAAGCCACCGGCGAACGCGGCGTGCTGATCAGCACCGCCAGCGTGGCCGCCTACGACGAGGTGATACGGCTGGACGGGGCGATACGGCTGGCGCCGAAGTAACGGGCTGGTGACGACCTGGGCTTGGGTGCCTACACTTCATCATCATGCGCATCACAGACAATGAAGCGAAAGCCATTCGCCGTGTAACCGAGGAAGTTGCAGGCCTGCAAGCGCGGGTCGCGCTATTTGGGTCCCGCACCGACGCTGCACTCAAGGGCGGCGACATTGACCTTTGGATCGCACTGCCGGAAGTCACCGCGGACAAGCTTTCAGTCGCCTTAAAAACAAGTGCCCGCCTTCAGTTGCTGATTGGTGAGCGAAAAATTGACGTGCTGGTCACCGATCCACAAAGTGAAGAGACGGCGTTGATCCGGGCTGCACGCCGCACCGGTATCGTGCTGTGACAGCCCCTAGCGGGCTGCGCCAGCGCCCAAGTGACAAGCTGCGATTCCTGGCTGAAACTGTTCTGGCCGAGGTGGCGTTGCTCCAGATCACCGACAACCGGCTGTTCGCCACGCCGATGGATGCGGCGCGAGCGGCCAGCCTTCGAGGCGACATTGACTTGGCAGAGCGCGTGGACGCATTTGTGGCCCGTTTTGGCCGCCTGCAGGACACGGTGGGCGACAAATTCCTGCCCGCCGTGCTGGCCTGGCTTGCAGAACCGCTGGGCCCGGCTATTGACAACCTGGCCCGTGCAGAGCGTCTGGGCTGGATTGCATCAGGTTCGGCATGGATCGAGTGCCGGCAGTTGCGCAATTTCATGGTCCACGAATATGTTCGCGACAGCACGCTGTTGGCCGCTGCATTGACCAAAGGCCAT
>JAYUPP010000325.1:0-3184 GCA_043760045.1 Betaproteobacteria bacterium | reverse complement strand
GCGATGCATTCGTTCGTCAGGCCAGGCGCAAACCGCAGCCATCGTCTTTTCTATGGCGAGGATTTGCAACGACGCATGGCGGACGAAGGCGCGGTTTCATGTAACGAAATTTGTGAGGCACGACACCAGAGGCGAAGCCCGTCATGAGATCCCTCAAGCGGCCCGTTCAGCCGCATCGCGCCTGCGCCGCCGCAGCACCAGCAGCGCCACCGCGCCGCACAACAAACCGGCCAGCGCGCCCGTGGCGTGCGCCAGCGGCGCCAGGGTGATGTCCCAGTCGGCACTGCGCTGCAACACCGCGCCCCAGGGCTTTTCGCTGATGAGCTTGATCACCAGACCCAGCGCTACACCGGCGCCTATCCAGCGCCTGCCGCCGCGGGCCTGCACCAGCAGGTGCAGGCAGACGATGGCCACACCGGCGTGCAACACACCTGAGAGGCCGCCGTAATGCAGCAGTTCGGAACGGCTGAGCAAGCCCAGCTGCGTCAGTGGCCAGGCCGCCGCCCAGGCCCAGGTTTGCGCACGCGGCAGCTGCGCAGCAAAGCCGTAGGCCCCCACCACCGCGCCGGCCAGCAGGTTGGCTCCCAGGTGCTGCTCACTCCAGTGCAGCCAGGCGGCCGTCCAGGCGCGCCAGGGTTGGGTGGCCGCCAGCGCAGGCTGCCAGTCGAGCCACGGCGCTGGAAACGCCATCGCCAGCACCGAGCCGGCCAGCAGCACGGCCGTCAGCAGCAGCCAACCCCGGTCAGCGCCTTCACCAAGGGCGCGCCAGTTGTAGCCCGGGTGGAGCCGAAACTTGTGCCATGACTTGGGCTCCATCAGCCGAACACCGCCCGCCACAGCGCCAGCACCGCCTGCTGGGGCTCTGCCAACAGCCCGGGCGCAAACTGGGTGGGCTTTTCGTCCAGCCGTGCGCCATGCTGGGCGCGGCGCAGTTCGCGGTAGGCGCTGGCCGCTGCGTCACCCACGCTGGCGGGCAACAAGCCGGCGGCCTGGGCGCGCTGCAGCAGCGCAATGTTGCCGGCGTTGTCCAGCAACTGCGGGTGCCCACGAGCATGCGTCAGCACAAGGTACTGCACAGCAAATTCCACGTCCACCATACCGCCCGCGCTGTGTTTGACGTCGAACAAACCCGCCGGCACCGGCCGTGCGGCGCGCAGTTTGTCGCGCATGCTGCGCACTTCCTGCAGCAGTGCCGTGGAGTCGCGTTCCGCTGTCAGCACCGCTCGGCGGGTAGCCTCAAAACGCTGCGCGGCAGCGGGCGGGCCGGCGACAAAACGCGCCCGCGTCAACGCCTGGTGTTCCCAGGCCCAGGCGGTGTTGCCGCCGCGGCCCACTTGATAACGCTCGAAAGCCCCGATGCTGGTGACGAGCAGGCCCGAGTTGCCGTTCGGCCGCAGCGCGGTGTCGATGTCAAACAGCTCGCCGGCACCGGTGCGCAGCGTCAACCAGTTGATGAGCTTGCGCACGAATGCGCCGTAGACCTCCTGGTCGCGCTGCGCCGCTGCGCTGTCGGGTTGCAGCGGGTCGTCGTAGAGAAAAACCACATCCAGGTCGCTGCCGTAGCCCAGCTCTTTGCCGCCCAGCTTGCCGTAGGCGATGACGGACACGCCCAGCCCGTCGCGGTGGCGCTGCTTGAAGCGCGCCCAGCCCCAGCGCAGCACCAGGCCCAGCACGGTGTCGGCCAGGCACGACAAGTCGTCGGCCACCTGTTCCACCGTGATGCGGCCTTCCACGTCGCGCACCAGGGTGCGAAAAACCTCGGCGTGGTGGGCGTGGCGCAAAGTGTCGAGCAGCTGGTCTTCGTTGTCTTCACCGCCGCGCTTCAGAGCCTGCAATCTGTCTTCAAGCTCTTGCGCAAAAGCGGCGGCGTCGAAGCGCTGCTGCAGCAGCCTTTCGTCGGCCAGCTCGTCGATGACACCGGGGTGGCGCATCAGGTACTGCATCGGCCAGCGCGCCATGCCCAGCAAGCGCAGCAGGCGGCGGTGCACTTCGGGCCGTTCCAGCAGCAGCGCCAGGTAGTTTTCACGCCGCAACAAAGGCTCGACCCAATCGACAAAACGCAAGGCGCCGGCTTCAGAACAGACGCTGTCGTTCATGGCCAGCGCGGTTTTCTGCATCAGGCGGCCCAGGCGCAGCCGGCTCTCGTCGCGCAGCGACTGCACACGCGGCTGTTGCGCCCAAGCGCGCAGGCGCGTGGCCAGCGCGGCGGGCAGGCCTTCGAGCAGTGTTTCGCTGTCCACTGGCAGCGGGCCCGGGCCGCAGATGCGGCAGCCGTTGCCCGCTGGTGCGGCCCCGGCGCCACTGCGGCCAACACTCAGCAGCGCATCAAATTCGCCGGCCACCAGCTCGCGCACTTCACACAGGCGCTGCAGCAGTTCACAGGCACCGGGCCTGCCCTGCAGGCCCAGGCTGGCCGCAATCCAGGCCAGGTCAGCGTCGTTTGACGGCAGCAGGTGCGTTTGCTGGTCGTCCAGGTACTGGATGAAGTGTTCCACCTGGCGCAGAAAAACATAAGCCGCGCCCAGCTGCCGCGCCACCTCGGGTTTCATCAGCCCGCGCTGCACCAGCCGCTGCAGGCCCCGCAGCGTGCTGCGGGTGCGGATTTCCGGAAACTGGCCGCCGCGCACCACCAGCATCAGCTGCACCGTGAATTCGATCTCGCGGATGCCGCCGCGCGACAGCTTCACGTCATTCGCGCGGTCTGGCCGGCCGGCGGCGCGGCGCTGCGCCTCGTCGCGAATTTTTTGATGCAGCTGGCGCAGGCTTTCAAACACGCCATAGTCCAAATAGCGCCGGTAAACAAAAGGCGTGACCAGTGCTCGCAGTGCCAGCGCCTGCCCGCTGGCCACCGCCGCGCGCGGCGCGACGACGCGGCTTTTCAGCCAGGCGAAACGTTCCCATTCGCGGCCCTGCACCTGGAAATACTCTTCCAGCATTGCCAGGCTGACCACCGGTGGGCCGGAATTGCCATTTGGCCGCAAGGCCAGGTCAACCCGAAAAACAAAACCGTCGTCGGTGGTTTCACCGATCAGCGCATACAGGCGCCTGGCGACGTAGCTGAAGTATTCGTGGTGCGACACCGGCCGCGCGCCGGTCGTCTGGCCGTCGTCTTCGTAGACGTAGATGAGGTCGATGTCGGACGAGACGTTCAGCTCGCGCGCACCCAGCTTGCCCATGCCGACGA
>JAYUPP010000324.1:0-8198 GCA_043760045.1 Betaproteobacteria bacterium | reverse complement strand
CGCGCGCTGGCGACATCTACAGCGCTGCGCGCGCTGGCGACATCTACAGCGCTGCGCGCGCTGGCGACATCTACAGCGCTGCGCGCGCTGGCGGGCGTGCCGGCATCAAATTCAATCCACACGTCCTGCATGCCCTGGGCAGCCGCCAAACCGCCGGACCAGGTGCGGTCTGAAGGTTGGAAAATCCAGCGCCGCTGCTGCTCGTCCAGCGTGGTGCAGCCGGAAAAAACGATGAAGATGCCCAGTATCAGCAGCAGACCGGCCGCTGCGCGTTTCGCTAAAGTGGTTCTCATGCCTAAACTTCTTTCAGAAGACAAGCTCATGGCAACCGATGCGGGTGGCCGAAGGATGAGCCCACAGACCGATCAACCCGAGCCGACCGCCCCCCGTTTGATCGTCCATACCGATGCGTTAGGCTAGCGCACCGCGCAGGCTCTGCACCGAAAGGCACAAGATCATGAAACCCGTTTCATTGCTGCTGGCCAAACGAGATGGCACGCTGTGGCATGTGCGCCCCGACGAAACCGTGTTTACCGCTCTGCAATTGTTGTCAGATTACGAGGTGGGCGCATTGATGGTGATGGAAGGCGGCCGGCTGGTGGGTGTATTTTCAGAACGAGACTACACACGAAAAATTGCGCTGCAGGGCCGCAATTCCAAAGAAACACGGGTGCGCGACATCATGACCACCCATGTGCGCACCGTCGGCCCCGACACCGGCACCCGGGCCTGCATGGCCCTGATGAGCGAACATAAATTTCGCCACCTGCCGGTGGTGGACGGTGCCACCGTGCTGGGCATGATCTCCATTCGCGACATCATGGACGACATCATCACCGACCACGAAACCACCATCGCCCAGCTGGAAACCTACATCCAAAGCTGAACGGCACGCCGGGCGCCACACAGCCGGGCCCAGCAGGCGGCACCCCGCCGCGCCCACCATGCACCAAAAAAAGCGCGCACTGGAAAGAGCGCCAACTTTCATAATGCGGGGCAGCCCCGGATCATGAAAGAACCTCACATTGATACACGCTATGCTGCCAGCCGCATGAGCGAAACCCCAGGTACAGAAAGTGCACTGCACCGTGAGGTGTTGCAAGGTGCGCTGCGCAACTCAGCCCGCTCGGTGCTGCTGCTGGTGGTGGCCGTGTTCTACATCGGCTGGCTGGGCTGGCAAGCCCAGCTTTTTGCCGTCGCAGCCACCGTGGTGGCGCTGGGTTGCATTGTTTCGGTGTGGCGCGTGTTGCTGGTCAAACATTACGGCGACCGGCCCGCCATGGGCCGCCGCGAAGCCCGGTTGGTAGAACGCCAATTGGAAGGCAATGCCGTTGCGGTGGGTGTCATGTGGGCCTTGGCCACGGCTGCCATCTACCCCCAGCTGGACGCCGCAGCCGCCACGGTCTACATCGTCATCGTCTGCGGCTCCATCGCCACGGCAGCCTTTTTCATGTCGATGGCCGGCCGCAGTTTCATGCTGCTGTCGATGCTGCAGCTGGGTTCGCTGACCGTGGTGTCGCTGCTGCCCGGCAAGGCGCATTCAATACCGATGGCGGTGCTGGCGGTGATCTATGGCTCCACCATGATGCGCGCGACCCAGGAGTTCCGCGAAATCGCGCTGCGCTCAATACGCCAAAGCCACGAGGCCGAGCGCGCGCGTGACCGGCTGCTGAAAGCCAAAGAAGCCGCCGAAGCCGCCAACGTGGCGAAATCGCAGTTCCTGGCCACCATGAGCCACGAAATCCGCACGCCGATGAACGGTGTGCTGGGCGCACTGGAACTGCTGCGGCAGACGCCGCTGGACGCCCGCCAGCGCCGGCTGGTGCGCACCGCGTCAGCCTCGGGCGAATCGTTGATGGACATCCTGAACGACGTGCTCGACCATTCCAAGATCGAGGCCGGCAAGCTGATGCTCTCGCTGTCGCCGATGTCGTTGCACTCGGTGGCCGGTGCGTCCACCGCGCTGTTCCGCGCCAGCGCCGAAGCGCGCGGCCTGGCGTTGACGCTGGTAATGGGCAACGGGGTGCCCGACGGTGTGCTGGGTGACTCGCCGCGCCTGAAACAGGTGCTGCTGAACCTGCTGGGCAATGCGGTGAAATTCACCGAACAAGGCGCCATCACGCTGCGGCTGACCGCCGAGCCGGTGAGCGCCAGCGTCTGCCGGCTGCGGTTTGCGGTTGAAGACAGCGGCATCGGCATACCGCAAGAGGCACAGGCTGAGGTATTCCAGCCTTTCCATCAGGTGGACGGCACGCGGTCGCGCCTGCGCGGTGGCACTGGGCTGGGCCTGGCCATCAGCCAGCGCATCGTGCAGGCCATGGGCGGCCACATCGAAGTGGCCAGCCAGCTCGCCAAGGGTTCGGTGTTCAGCTTCACGCTGCAGCTGCAACTGGCGCCGCACATGGCGCCTTCCATCACCGATTCGGATTTCGGCGGTTTTTCGGTCGTCAACGACGAGTTGAACGGCGTCGTGCTGTTGGCCGAAGACAACATCGTCAACCGCATGATCGGCGCCGAGATGCTGAAGTCTTTCGGGCTGGATGTTCTGGAAGCTGAAGACGGCGCGATGGCGCTGACGGTGCTGGAGCATCAAAGAGTCGACCTCGTGCTGATGGACATCCAGATGCCCGTGCTGGACGGTTATGCCGCGGCACGCCAGGCGCGAACACGCGAACAGCGCATGGTGCTGCCGCGTGTGCCCATCGTGGCGCTGACCGCAAACGCTTTTGAAGAAGACGCCGCGCAGGCCATGGCTGCGGGCATGGACGGCCATCTGGCCAAGCCCTATTCCAGGGCCCAGCTGGGCGAAATGCTCAGGCGCTGGCTTTGATGGCACACGCTTTCAAGCAACGGGCGATGCCCCTCATCTTGAAAGTTAGTCCTCCTGGCAGCAACCGCTGACGTCAAACCTCGCCCCGGCGCGACTGCAGCAGCAGCAACCCGTCGAAGATCAAGGTGTCCACGGTCTCAAAAGGCAGGTCGGTGATCGGCCCGAGCTTGATGGCCGCACCGCCCGACATCAACAGCATCGGTTCCTGCCCCGTGCGGTCACGCAGGCGGCGCGCCTGGCGTTCGATGGCACCGGCCATCGCATTGGCGCCACCGCTCATCAGCGCGTCGCTGGTGTTGGTGGGGAAGTCCACCACCTCGCCGGTGGGCACTTTCAAGCCGTCGGTGCCCTGTTCAAGCGCACGCTGCATGAGGCCAAAGCCGGGCAGGATGAGGCCGCCCAGAAACCGCCCGCTGGCGTCCAGCGCATCCACCGTCACCGCCGTGCCCACCATCACCACCAGCGCCGGCCGCGGCGCGCCGCTCGTCAGCACATGCCAGCGTGCACCGGCCAGCGCCACCCAGCGGTCGGCGCCCAGGCGGCTGGGGTGGTCATAGCCGTTGACCAAACCCGCTTCGCGCGCTTTGGGCACCACCCAGTGCGGTTCCAGGTCCCACAACTCCATCTGTTCCTGCACACGCCGGCGCACCGCGTCGCCGGCCACCACGCAGCCCAGCATGTGGGTGGGCGCGGGCAGGGTTTTCCATTCGCCTTCGGCCAGGTCGTCAATGGTTTCCAGAAACACCGCGCCCTGGTTCACCATCGGTGAACCCGGGCGGGGTTCGGCATACAGGGCCCACTTCAGGCGCGTGTTGCCGATGTCGATGGCCAGGAAAGTCATGGGGCGCAGAGTCTACAGGGCAGGCTCTGCGCCGCCGGCCTTGTGCGCCGCTGGCCTCACGGATTGAGCAAGGGCGCCACCTTCGTCTTTGGTTTGGGGTCGTCGCGCAGCGCGCGCGGCAGCGGCAGGCGGTTTTGCCAGATCACGGGCGCGCGGCGGGCCAGTGCAGCGGCGCGCACGGCGGCGCGGCTTTGTGCAGGGTCGGCCACACAGGCAGCGCTGATGCGCGCCATGCCGCCGGGTGCATCAACATCGGTGCAGGCGGCCACTTCGTCGGCCGCCACTGGAACCGGCGCTGAAACCGGCGCTGAAACCGGCGCTTTGAGCAGCGCATCCAGTTCCTGTACGCTGGTCAACACTTCAAGGTCAACCGTGTCGTCCTTGCCGTGGTCCACTTGCAGCGTGACAGCGCCCTGTTCGCCGTAAACCACAGCCATGCGAAAGCCCGCAGCTTCGACCATCACCGTGCCGGCGGTGGGTGCATAACGCAGCTGCTGTGCGGCGTCCAGCTGCAAGGCCGATGCCTGCGACAGCGTGACCGCCACATCACCATGGCCCACGATGCTGGTGCGCACCTGACCGCTCAGGTTTTGCAGCTGGTTGCTGGCCACGGCAAAGCTGACTCCGTCAAACTGGCTCGTCAGGCCACCGCTGCCAAAGGTGGCCGCCGCCAGCTGCACCACCTGCGACAAAACACCCGCGCTGCGCGTGGCCTCCAGGCGCCAGTCGCCGGCCAGGCTGGTGCCGGCGCCCATGCGCATGCCGTTGGCCGACAGCTTCAGTGCAATCTTGCCGTCAGCACCCGCAAACCACATCTGCTCGATGTCGTTGCCGCCGTCCACGCTGAGCACGGGGCCACCGTCCAGCACCCAGCCGGCAGCGGTGGCCACCTGGCAGCCTTTGAAGTTGAGGCTGAAGCTGTCGCCGGCGTTCAGCAGAACACTGGGGTCGTCGGCGTTGCCCACGGTGTGGCCTTCGCCCACTTCGCACGACCAAGGCTCTGACGCGCCCGAAGCGGCCTGGCGGTCCACCGCGCCCAGGCTTTGTGTGGTGACCAGCGTGGCCACATGGTCGGCCGCGAGCACGGCGTGGATGGTGGTGGCGGCCAGCGACTTGGCCTGGCCTTCGGTCAGCGGGTTGAGGCTGGGGTCGTCGTTGCCACCGCCGCAGGCCACCAGCGTGGCGGCGGCAACGGTTGACAGGGCTGCGGTGAAGCCCGAAGTGAAGATGGTGCGCTGCATGATGTCTGCTCCTGTTGACGGGCGGTTGAATGAAGTGCCCGGTACTGGAGAGAGCGAATTGCCGCCCACAAAGCCGACAGTCAAAAAAAACAGAAACGCAGGTCCTCAAGGCACAGAAACAAAGACGCGTCCACGTGGGACGCGCCTTGCCAGGACAGATGCAGGCTGCGCTCAGACGCCGCCGCGCGGCAGCACCTTTCGCTGCCGCAGCAGCGCCGCGACGCCCAGCCCCAGCAAGCACAGTGCGATGCTGGAGGGCGCTGACACCGCAAACGCCAGGTCATCAAAGAAAATGTCTGGAACCCCACCGGGCAGTCGGCTTATTTCCAGCCAATCCAGCCGTTGCCAGTCGGCAAAACCCGGCAACAGCGTGACATCCAGGAACTGCGACGCGACCCCGCTGCTGAGCAGGATTTCGGCGCCTGAAGAAGACCGAATGGACGTGCCGGCAAACGCGTTGAAGCGAAGGCTGAGCAGCGAAAAAGTGTCGCCGGGCCGGTCAATTCGAACCGCCGTGCCGGGCGTCCCGGCATAGCTGCAGTTTCGATAGGCCGGATGCGCCAGGTCGTCACAAGGGTCCAGGCAACCTGACGAGTCACCGGTCAGTTGCTTGCCGTCCAGGTCGCTGACATAGCGTCCGACGTGCAGGTGACACCGGGGTGAGATTCTGAATCCGTAAGCCATCATGTCACGCTCGGTCGCCCCTGGAAGTTCGACGTCATCAAAGGTCATGAGCACGGTTGATGCGGCGCAGGGCACGACCAGACCGATCGCCAGAAATACAGACACTGCAAGTTTTTTCACCACACTCTCCTCATCAGTTGAACCGAAATGGGGGGCAGGCCAGGGCCAGGGTGCAAACGACCCGCAAGCCCGCTGCTGAAAAGAGCGAAATTCAGCGCCCAAGACCCGACACCTCGCAGCGCCGGCCGCCCGACAACGGCGGCCTGGAACTGCACGTTCAGGGCACCGTGCGCACGACCAGGCTCAGGGGCAAGGTGCCGACCACGGTCAGGCGGCCGCCGAGCATCAGTTTGGAGCCGCCGCGCGGCTCGAAGGTGCCCTGGGCCTGCACCACCACGGTCCACACTGTTGCCAATGCAGGCCCATCTTTCAGCGTCAACCGGCCTGAGAAGTCGATGGCCGCCGGACCTTCAGTCGCGAACTCAAAAGCCGCCCGCGCCACCACTTGTGGCGCCTGTTGCTGGCACTGCCCGTGCAGCCCGGGAAGCAAGCCGCTGGACAGGTAGAGCTCGGCCCAGGCCTGTTGGGCGCGGAACACGCCCTTCGCCGACTTGGGCAACATGCGGTTGAGGTCTGCCAGGCTGACTGCGAAGTCAGCGCCGCCTTTGCCCGCCGATATCAGCTGACGCGTGGCCGCAACGCCGCCCTGGGCCAAAAAGGCGTCTTGCGCAGTCATCTGACTCATGAAGTAAAGAGTTTCCGGCGGCGTGCCTGCTCCATTCAGTCCGGCTACCTCAAGCCGCGAGTCGGTTGGAATGTGGGTGCCTGTTGACATGATGAAAGTCCTTCGGTTGTGTTGCGGGGTGCAGTTGCCTGCGGAGAACTACAAAATGACGGGCAGCTTTGACCAGTCCGCTGGCGCCGTCCTGGCCTGCAGCCATAGCGCCAACTGCCTGCCATGGTCCTGCCAGCCCCATTCGTCGGCCAAGCGCAAGGCCAACTGCCGGCGGCCCTGTTGTTGCGCTTCACTGGAGCCCAGCAACGACAAATAGGCCGCTGCAGCGAGCGCGTCACGGTGCTCCCCGCCCAGTTCACGTTGCAACACCTGGTGTGCGTGTTGCCATAACTGCTGCGCCGCCTGCAGGTCCCCGAGGCGCGCGAAAGCACAACCCAGCAAGACCCGCGTGTGGGCAACGCTGAGATGGTTTTCATCGGCAATGGCCACTTGCCGCGCCTGCGCCAGACGCAAGGTCTCAAGTGCTTGTGCATGGCTGCCTGCATGCAGCTGCGCGCCACCCAACAGCGAACGCAGCCTCTCCGCCGATGCATGCGGCTGCGGGTTGCGTTGGGTGCGCTCGGCCAGCAATTGCTGCAGCGCATCGACGCCCGCGCGGGCGTCGCCCTGGTACAGCTGCAGGTGCGCGGCAAGCTGCCGCGCAAATATCAGCAGCTGCGGCCTTTCAGCGCCCTCACTTTTCTCAAAACGGGGCAGCAACAGCTGCACTTCGACAAAGCGCCCCTGGCGCAGCGCCACGATGGCAAGCGCAGCCGCAGTGTCCATGGCAATGGGATGTTGAAAACCGAGGCGCGCGTCCAGCTCGCGCAGGGCCGGCGCCAGGCGGGCGCGGGCCTGTTCAAGCTGCCCGAGAAAAGTCTCGGCGCGGGCCAGGTCACGCACCATGCCCAGCTGGTCGGCCACACCGTCGGCACCGCGCCGGCCATCCAGCGCATAGGCACGCTGCAAGTGCGCCAGCGCCTGGCGGTGCTGGCCGAGCATGTTGCCCAAATTGCCGCGCACGTGGGCAATGCGCGAGCGCAAATCCAAGGGCGCCTGTGCGCGGCCGGCGCTGCCTTCGGCAAAGTCCTGGGCCACGGCCATGGCCTGGTCGGCGCGCTTGTACAGGCGCTGCTGCCACAACCATTCGCCGCGCAACATCAAGGCCCAAGCGGTGGCCAATGGCTCGGGCTGGGCCTGGCCGCGCAGCGCCGCCTCCAGGTCGTCCAGGTGCTGGCCGGCGGCATCCACCTGGTGCAATTTGATATGGGCATCAGCCAAGCGCCACAGCACCGCAATCTGCGCTGGCTGGTCTTGCGCAGCGCTGGCCGTGGCCAGTTCCGCAGCCAAGGTTTTCACCACGCTGGTATAGGCACCCACGTCGGTGTACAGGTCGGCAATGCGCAGCTGCAGCTGCCGTTTGGTGGGCTCATCGAGCCCCGGGCTTTCAGCCAGGAAGTGCTGCGCCCGGCCGAGCAACTCGTTGGCAGAAAAGTGGCGGTTGCCTGCGACACCGGGGCTCATACCGCGAAAAATGCTCTTCAGCAAACCGTCCACGGTGGCCACGCGCGACGCATTGGCCTGCGCCTGGGAACGCTGCTGCAGGGCGTGTGTGCTGACCTTAAGCAAGGCCACCACTGCTGCCGTGCCCAGCGTCAGCGGCAAGCGCTGGCGGCGCACAAACTTGGCCAGCAGCTAGGTGATGCGCGGCGACCGCGCCAGCACCGGGCGGTGTTCCAGGTGGCGGCGCAGGTCGTCGGCAAAAGCCGCGGCATTGGCGTAACGCAGCGCCGTTTCGCGGTGCATGGCTTTGGCGACGATGCGGTC